>NZ_VRKW01000010.1 GCF_009746715.1 Ketobacter sp. MCCC 1A13808 | reverse complement strand
AACACCAACGCGGATAATATTCATTTGGGATTCTCCTCATATTCACAATGCCTACCTGTTCACTCACTATTTTGGCACGTGGATGCCGGAGTGGTAAGGAGGAGTCCATCCCATTGCTTACGATTCTATGGTCAGTCCATACCCATCATCCATTAAGAAAAAAGCGTCAGACTGCTTTAAAGGAGCGAATAAATCGCGAACAGATTGATAGGTTTTGAGCCATTTCTGTTGATTTGCACCCAAAAGTGACCCGCCGGGTCAAATTTAGATGCAATTTAACAGCCTTTGATTTCGTGCCCATGGCTCTGCCATGAGCTTGTCCGCATTCGGAAACTTGGGGTGCGTAATCAGGCTAAATGTCGGGCGCTCAGGATCGTTTTTGAATTTATCTGCAATGCTTAATACATTGCGGCCATTCTTAAAGCCTGCGAGATATCCGATCAATACGCCGTCAATCGAGAGCTGTAATACATTCACTTCATCATTTGTAGCTGTGATCATCGGTTAGTGACTTATTCTTTGCTTTGGTCGATTGGCTTGGCTTAGTTGGTGCCCCAGTTGATGACAAGTTATCGTCAGCCAATACAGCCAGCACAGCATTTAGCTTTTCTTGGGGGATAAGCAGCAGCTCGCTCTTAAGCCCCTTGGCGATTAACTCAAGGGTATCGAGCCGAGGATTGCCTTTGGATTCCAATCGCTGATATTGTTGGCGCGATATACCGACGCGCAACATCATTCATATCGTGCTGCTTGAGTGCCAGTGCTATACGGCGTTTATTTGTTCGAGTGGTGAATTCACGATGAAACTCATATGTTGCTATTTATCTATAAGAGACATATAAGTTGCTTTAAGGTGGTTCTGGTTGGCTTTGTCACAAAAAGAGGCTTATATGTTTCTTTTTGTGGCTGATTTTATGTGCCAACATACGCTTATTGTGTTGTGGGCAATGCATGAAAAGGGGAGAGGTTTTTGCGACATTTATCTAAAGTTGAAATAACTAGATAATTCATAGACTTTGAAATGGTGCCCGGTCCCGGAATCGAACCAGGGACACGGGGATTTTCAATCCCCTGCTCTACCGACTGAGCTAACCGGGCGTCAAAGAGGGCGCTATTAAACCCGTTGGATTCGCCGGAGTCAATACCCGCTCCAGCGAAACGGAAACATTTTTGCAATCAGGCGCTTGGTGGCACGTAGCCTTCCGGTTTTTCGTAATCATCCCCGGTAAGAAACTTGTCAAACTCCTGTTGCAGGAAGGTTTGGGTGGCTGGGTCCATTACGTTCAGGCGTTTTTCGTTGATCATCATGGTTTGATGCTGAAGCCATTCCTGCCAGGCTTGTTTCGAGACATGTTCAAAGATGTCTTTGCCCCGGGGGCCGGGGTAAGGGGCGGCGTCGAGGCCTTCCATTTCTTGTTGATATTTACGGCAAAATACAGTGCGAGTCATAGGCTTCAGACCGTTTCAGTGAGCTGATGAATGAGTTTTTTGATCGGGGCGGCAAACCCCAATTGGGTAATTTGGGGTTCGTTATACCAGACCTGATCCTGGCCTTCCATCACTTGCCGTGGTTTGTGGTCCACGCGCACCTGCACAGGGTGAATGTCCAGGTGATAGTGAGAGAAGGTATGTCGGAACGCGGGCAGGCGAGTTATGGCGTCGGTTTGATCGAGGCGATAATCGTGCAGGCCGGCCAATAGATCCTGCTCTGAGGGAAATTCCGGAAAGCTCCAGAGCCCACCCCAGATACCGTTATCAGGGCGCTTATACAGCAGGGTCTCATCACGGTATTGCATGATCAGCATCCAGGTGCGCTTTTCCGGTTTGGCCTTTTTCGGTTTTGAGTGGGGGTAGACAGTGGGGTTACCTTGCCCCGCTGCGGCGCACAGATCCACGACGGGACACACCGTGCAGGCGGGTCTACTGCGGGTGCAGAGGGTCGCGCCCAAATCCATCATCGCCTGAGTGTATTGCCGGGTTTGACGTTGCTCTGTGTAGTGTTCCGCTATCATCCAAAGCTGATCCGATACCTTTTTCTGGCCGGGCCAACCCGCGACCGCATGCAGGCGGGTGAGCACCCGCTTTACGTTTCCGTCCAGAATCGGTGCGGCAGTTCCCATACTGATACTGGCAATCGCGCCGGCGGTCGATCGCCCGATACCCGGCAGTAATATAAGTTCATCCACGCTGCGGGGAAATTGGCCTTGGAACTGTTCGGTTACCTGTCGCGCCGCTTTGTGCAGGTTGCGCCCGCGCGCGTAATAGCCAAGCCCGGCCCAGTGCTGCAACACCTCATCAACAGAGCTTGCGGCCAGTGTTTCTACTGTGCGGAAACGAGCCATAAACCGTTGAAAATAGGGGATGACGGTGGTGACCTGGGTCTGCTGCAGCATGATCTCGGATACCCAAACCCGATAGGGGCTGATGTCTATTTGCCAGGGCAGGTCTCTGCGCCCAAACTGGGAATACCAGTTTAAAATACGCTGTTGGAATTCCTCCGGAGCCGGTAAATGCGCCTTATTTAGGACAGAAATGGCTTAACTCCTTGGATAAAAATCTCATCAAAGCAGGTGATTTGAAGTTGCACTATACTGTTGGTAGCGGCGTATTGGTCTCACCATACGCAAAGACTATTGGCAGGGGAAGAGCGGAGTCTCACTGGTTCGTCTATGGATAGAAGAGAGCCCCGACGTTGGTTTGCACCAACCATCCAGAATAAGCTGTTAGCGGTGATGCTGGTGGTGGCGCTGACACCGTTAATGGTATTCGGGGCGCTAGCATACTTCAAATCGCGGGAAACCGTTATCAATCAGGTCGGTGAAAGGCTTCAGGCTGCCTCATTACTGGCCATGTCCCAGATCGACCGCACCTTTGGTTTTAGTCTTGAGAACATTCGTTCATGGGCGGATCTGGATACCTTGCAGGCGGTGGAACGGGGCGATCCAGAAGGGTCGATCTCGCATATGCTGGGCGACTATCAGAAAGCGTATGGTGTTTATAACACCTTGGTGGCTGTGGACGAGGATGCGTCGGTGGTTGCGGCAGGTGATCCGGCGCTCTTGGGTGTATCGGTGACCAGTGCCGACTGGTACAAAAGGGTGATGGCCAGTGGTAAACCTTATATGGCCCCACTTCGTTATGACTCGGATCTGGGGGGGTATGGCGTCAGTTTGGCTGTGCCGATCTTCAAGAAATACAGTGATGGCTACATTATTGGGGTATTGAAAGCGAGCCTGGATTGGCGCGAGCTGTTGCAACAGGTCACGGCAATAGAGGTGGTTCCGGAAGGGCAGGTGCCGGATGGTTATGCGGTCCTGATTGACAGTGAAGGTTATATTTTGGCGGCTCCGGATTTTATTCTGTTTAGTATGGAATCCACGTTGCCCGAGGCGGGCATGGCGCGGGTTTATGACTCGCGCTGGTGGGTGGCAGAAAATCCGATGTTGTTGGATCGTGTATTGAAGCGGCCGGGGCATCGTTACATTCGCCGGGGTAACGATGAGCTTATGCTGGTTAATATGCCCGCGTCGGAATTCAGGTATATAGGCAAAACGGGCTGGAGCCTGGTGTTGGTTCGCAATGCTAAATCCGCTCTTCAGGATATTGAATATATTCGTGAGCGGGCGTTTTTGATCGGCATTATCACGGTGCTGTTGATCGGCTTGGTGGCCTATATCATGTCGCGCCAGATTGGCTCTCCGATCACCCGCTTATCCAGATGGGCCGAGCAGCTTTCCCATGGCAGCCTGGATAGCAATATCAGCCTGCGCTCCAATGACGAGCTGGCGCAATTGGCCAGTGCGCTGGATAACATGCGCCGAAATCTAAAAAAATACCTGGATGAATTGTTCGATTCGAAAGAACGTTACCAGTCGATTATCAGTTCCATTGATTGTGTGGTTTGGGAGGCACATATCAACCCGCTAAAAGTGACGTTGCTCAGTGGACAGGTGGATCATGTACTTGGACGTAGCCCGGATCAGGTGCTGAGCCATTTGGATAGTTGGCAATCGCTGGTGCACAGCGATCATCACTCGCTTTTAATTGACGCTTGCACCACAGCTATTGAACGTGGAACCGATACTTATGTGGAGTTTAAGTTTCTGCATGGAAACGGAAATTGGATGTGGGTAAAAGCGCTGATCTCGGTGACAATTGAAGATCTGGGTGTGGTGGGATTACGGGGTGTTGTGGTGGATATTAACGACATCGTCATTGCCGCAGAGGAAATGGCAGAAGCCCGTGATATCGCGTTGAAAACCGCCGAGGACAAAAGCCGTTTTATGGCAATTGTCAGCCATGAAATTCGTACACCGATCAACGGTATGCTGGGTATGCTGGACATGTTGAGCGGGCAGGCCGGTGTTGACGAGCAACAGCAAACATTGAGTATGGCGAAACGCTCTGGACGTAATCTGTTGGCGTTAGTGGATGAGGTGATGGATTTCTCCCGGCTGGAAAACGGTGAGATTGAATTCAACTATGACGAGTTTGATATTCATGAGTTGTTCAACTCGGCGGTAAGTTTGGTGGCGGTGGATGCGTATTCTCGTGGTCTGGACATTGGCGTGGCGATGGAAGCCAGCCTGCCACAAAAAGTGGTAGCGGATGGCACTAAGCTGAATCAGGTTCTGACCAGTTTGTTGTCCAACGCCGTTAAATTTACCAGTCACGGTTCGATTTTGCTGTGGACCGAAATGCTCAGCCCCAGCCGTTTGTATGTCGAAGTGAAAGACACCGGAGTGGGTATTGAAGCGGAGCTCCAGCAGGCTTTGTTTGAGCCCTTCGTGCAGGCGGATGTGTCAGATACCCGTAAATACGGGGGCTCCGGATTGGGATTGGCATTGTGTGAAGGATTGCTGGCGGCGATGGGCGGAAAGATCGGCGTCAAGTCGATCAAAGGGGTAGGCTCTTCTTTCTATTTTGAATTGCCGGTGACGGTTCCTGATTTTCAGCCGGCATTTTCAAGCGAAGTCAAAAGCGAATTGCAGCGGCAACATAGTGACGCCGCTGTTTTGCTTATTGGGGATTTGCCTGCGACTCAAATGGTCATCAAGCTGGCTTGCCAGCAGTGGGGCGTCGGTTTTCACTGGGAACGAAAAGAGCGCCGTATATTACGAAATCTGGAAGAGGTATTGCACCAGGAAAATTACCACTGGATCTTCCTGGCTCAAGACATCAGTGACTCTTTTTGGGAAAAGCTACACCCTTATCTTAATACGCCTGAGGCGGCGAAAATTGTGCAGCTCAGAGTGCCGACTGAGCGCTACGGTCAGCGTCCGTTGCCGCATTTATATGTGCCGTTTTCTCGTGAAGAGTTGGCGGCTTGCCTGTTGGGCAAGCCCAGGAAATTACCGCATTCGGAAGCAGAGTGGTATCATCCGCATCCTGATCTACCGCTGGTATTGGTGGTGGACGACAACGAGGTGAACCGGCGTGTGGCCTGCGGTTATTTGCGCAAACTGGGATTCAGTTGTGATATCGCAGAAGACGGCCGCCAAGCGGTGGAGGCGGTCAAGCATGAGCAGTACGGTATTGTGTTTATGGATTGCCAGATGCCAGTGCTGGATGGATATCAGGCTACCCGTGCTATCCGCGCTGAACTGCAGGGGCGCCCGTTGCCGATTGTTGCGGTTACCGCGAATGCGATGGAAGGGGATCGCGAAAAATGCCTGTCTGCCGGGATGGATGACTACCTGACCAAGCCCCTGAGGAAGGAACGTTTGCAGCAGGTGATTGCCCGCTGGTACCCGGCGGTGTCTGCACCAAACCACGGAATTAAACCGTCGGCTTAGGATTTTTGCTGCCTTCGCGCTATAATCCGCGCTTTGTCCATACTCAGTGGAGTACCTATGTCAGTTAGTACGTCGCAGCGTACAGCCCGCGTTGAGCGCAACACGCTGGAAACCCAAATCACCGTTACCGTGAATCTGGATGGCACCGGCCAATGTAAGCTGGACACCGGAGTGCCTTTTTTTGAGCACATGATTGATCAGGTGGCCCGGCACGGCCTGATCGACATTGAGATCGTGGCGAATGGGGATCTGCATATTGATGCTCACCACACGGTGGAAGACACCGGTATTACCTTGGGAATGGCGCTGGCCCAGGCCTGGGGAGATAAAAAAGGGGTGCGGCGTTATGGTCATGCTTATGTTCCGTTGGATGAAGCCTTGTCCCGCGTGGTGTTGGATCTGTCAGGCCGCCCTGGTCTGATAATGGACGTGGACTATACCCGCGCGATGATTGGCGGGTTCGATGTGGATTTGTTTGGAGAATTTTTTCAGGGATTGGTGAATCACGCCAAAATGACCCTGCACATCGATAACATCAAAGGCAAAAATGCACATCACCAGGCCGAAACCATTTTCAAAGCCTTTGGCCGAGCCTTGCGGATGGCGGTGGAAATGGATGACCGTATGAGCGGTGTGATGCCTTCCACAAAGGGCGTTCTTTAATTTAGTCAAATCCTGGTGTTTTCTTTATGACCCGAACTACCGTTGCAGTTATTGATTACGGCATGGGCAATCTGCACAGTGCCGCCAAAGCTTTGGAGCATGTGAATGCAGACGCCCGTGTGGTGGTCAGCGCCGACCCCGAAACCATTCTTTCTGCCGATCGAGTTGTGTTTCCGGGCGTCGGCGCGATCCGGGATTGTGTAGGTGAGATACGTCGCCTGGGGTTGGACCAGGTGGTACAGGAAGCCGCAAAAACCAAGCCATTGCTGGGTATCTGTGTCGGCATGCAAAGCATGATGAGCCACAGCCAGGAAAACGGCGGCGTCGATTGCCTGGATTTGTATGCGGGCGAAGTGCGTTTCTTCGGCAATGATTTGAAAGATGGTGAAGGCGAGAAATTGAAAGTTCCGCATATGGGGTGGAACCAGGTAGCGCAACTGCGCAGCCATCCTTTGTGGAATGACATACCCGACCTTGCCCGCTTTTACTTTGTGCATAGCTATTATGTCACTGTACAGGATGATGCCCTGATCACCGGTCGCGGTGAATACGGCGTACCCTTCGTGGCCACCCTGGGCCGGGACAATGTCTTCGCGGTGCAATTCCATCCGGAAAAAAGTCAAAAGTCCGGTTTAACCCTATTGAAGAACTTTATGCAGTGGGACGGCTCTGCCTGAGGCTTCGTCCCCGGATTGATTCTTAATTCACACGACCTTATTTAAAATAATTCACCACCAGACAGTAGAGAGTGCCATGTTAATTATCCCCGCCATTGATTTGAAAGACGGAAAATGTGTACGCCTGCGTCAGGGCCTGATGGAGGACGCCACCGTGTTTTCCGATGACCCTGTGGCTATGGCGGATCAATGGGTGCAGCAGGGTGCACGACGTTTGCATCTGGTTGACCTGAACGGCGCCTTTGAAGGCGAGCCGGTGAACGCGGGGGTAGTACAGGCGATTGCTCAGAAATACCCGGACCTGCCAATTCAGATCGGGGGTGGAGTCCGTACTCTGGAGGTGATTCAGGCTTATCTGGATGCGGGTGTGGATTATGTCATTATCGGCACGAAGGCGGTAAAAGAACCCGCGTTTGTCAAAGCCGCCTGCGAACGTTTTCCCGGTCACATCATTGTCGGCATTGACGCTAAGAATGGCTTGGTCGCCACCGACGGTTGGGCCGAAGTGTCAGAAATGCAGGCGGTCAATTGCGCGAAGCAATTTGAAAATGACGGTGTCAGCGCCATTGTTTACACGGATATAAGTCGAGACGGCATGATGCAGGGCGTCAACATAGACGCCACCGTAGCATTGGCGGAGGCCATTTCGATCCCGGTGATTGCATCTGGCGGTGTGACCAATATCGACGATGTGAAACAACTGATGAACGTCGCGGCTTGCGGTATTTCAGGCGCCATTACCGGGCGTGCTATTTACGAAGGTACATTGGATCTGAAGACCGCCCAGCAGTGGGTGGACGATCACCGCTCATAAGCACCCGTCAGCGTAGGAGGAGAATACCCAATGGCATTGGCTAAACGCATTATTCCCTGTCTGGATGTGGACAATGGCCGCGTAGTGAAAGGCGTGCAATTTGTCGATATTCGTGATGCGGGCGATCCCGTTGAGATAGCCCGCCGCTATGACGAGCAAGGCGCAGACGAAATCACTTTTCTGGATATTACAGCCAGCCACGAAGACCGTGACACCATGGCGCACACGGTAGAAAAAATGGCCAGCCAAGTTTTTATTCCACTTACAGTGGGCGGGGGCATCCGTAAGCTGGAAGATATCCGCACCATGCTCAACGCCGGAGCGGATAAAGTCAGTATCAATACGGCGGCGGTGTTTAATCCGGATTTTGTCGGTGAAGCGGCAGACCGTTTCGGTTCGCAATGCATTGTGGTGGCGATCGATGCGAAAAAGGTCAGCGCTGCCGGTGAGCCTCATCGCTGGGAAATCTTCACTCACGGCGGGCGTAAGCCGACTGGTTTGGACGCGGTGCAGTGGGCTCGAAAAATGGTGGATCTGGGAGCCGGTGAAATCTTGCTCACCAGCATGGACCGGGACGGCACCAAAAACGGTTTTGATCTGGAGGTGACCCGTGCCATCAGTGCAGCGGTTCATGTGCCGGTCATTGCGTCCGGTGGGGTCGGGAATCTGCAGCATCTGGCGGATGGTGTGACGCTGGGAAAAGCCGATGCCGTGCTGGCTGCCAGTATTTTTCATTTTGGCGAATACAGTATCCGGGAAGCCAAGGAATTTATGGCGGAGCAGGGTATTGAGATGCGCCTGGAATAACGTTTTTATGAGTCTGCCTATGCTGGCCCCGGTGGGCAGTGATTTATACCGTTTGGGTTGCCAGCTGCGCTGCACCGTTTTCATGGATGAGCAAGGCGTGTCGGAGGCAGAGGAATTTGACGGCAAAGACGACGGTGCCACTCATATGGTGTCGTTACTGCACGGTAACGTCGTGGGTGTACTACGCATTCTCTGGCTGCCGCAGCACGCTAAAGTAGGCCGCTTCGCGGTTCAGCGAGAGTTGCGCGGACAGGGTGTCGGCAGGCAACTGTTCCAATCCTGTCTGGACCATATTAAATCACGATCCGTTGAGCGCATTATGCTGGAGGCGCAGGTGGATAGTATTCACTTTTATCAGTATTTTGGCTTCCAGGCGTATGGTGGGGACTACCTGGATGCGGGAATGCTGCATCGCGCGATGAAAAACTACTAAAACGCGACCTGATTAATGGTGTTATTTGGCCTGTTTGATGTAGAGTGCGCCCTTCATTGCACCATCATGGAGAGGGGGGGTTGTGAGTAATCAAAAAATAAAACCAAACTGGAATGGGTTGTTAAGCACGTCTTTTGTGCTGTTGATTTTATTGGCCGGATTTATGGGGTATCAGATTGCGCGTATGGGGCGCGCGGCCGGAGAACACTGGAGCAGCACCCACAATCTTTCGTTCATCGCTTTGTTCGTGGGTGTATTGGTCGCCTTGGCTGGCCTGAAGTGGAACCCGAAATATTTTTCCTTGTTGGGCGTGCTGATGTGTCTGGTATTGATCGCACAGATTTTGGCCTTCACGGGCTTGTTTACCCTGGAATCGCTGTTCGCTTCTGTAGCCATCATTTTTCTGGTACTCGGAAACCTGAAGCTGCGTAAAAAGTAGGTTCCAGTATTCCAGAGCGGGTTTGTACCCGAGTTTCTCGTTTCTCGTTTCAGGTTTCCGGTTGCAGTAGCGTCAGGGTTTTTTGGTCGAAGTAAAAGCGTTGCAGATGACGGCGGATAATGGTCTCTGCAATGCCTTCTTTTACCGCCAACTGCGCCAGGTCCGGCGCGTAATTCAAAATCTCTGAAATAATCATATCTTCAGTAACCCCCATTTCGCCGGTGATGCTTTGCAGAGATTCTTCGCCGTACTTATCGAAGAAAAACTGTACGCCGGAATCGATCAGGGACTTCATGAAATCCGTATGACGCAGGTCGAGCCAGAACTCGTAGCCCATGACCAGCAGTTCCTGCAGGTCGGTTTCGGTGAAATATTTTTTGAAGTAACTGATGGGCCAGGCCTTGAGGTCGTCCCAGAGTGCCAGGGTGCTATTCAGAGCACTGTCTCGATAAAGGTCATTGTCCAGGGTGTTCTGCACCAGACGGATGGAGTTCGTTACGCTATTTTGGGATAGCTGTTTGCCCAGCCCGCTCATGTTTTCCGACATTGCCGGTGCCTTGTCCTGAAACCATTGACGCAGCCGGGTTATCCCGCTCGATAGCGGCTGCACTTTCATGAGTTGATTGGTTTCGAATAGATAGTTTTTGGCCGCGGTGAACACCAGATCAGAAATGAAGGCCTGAAAGGGTTGGCTTTCACGGATGTTGGACACCGCGTGGTCGAGCAGGCTTTTCCGCTCGAATATTTTTTCCAGCAGCTCGGTTGCCACGTAATCGGATACGATATCGCTGATCAGCGTAGTGTCATTATGGGGGTGTTCATAAATGATATTAGCAATTTCGCCAAACAGTTCCGGTATCGCTCCGGCAATTTCCATTTCGGTGGCATAGCGTTGCGCTGTGGCTTTTACTTTTTCTTCGTCTACGGATTGGCGCAGGGTGATGGTGTCGAGCTTTTCATAAATGAATTCCAGCTCCTGCCGTACCAATGGCTCAAGTCGTGACGGATTCAGGTCGTTTAACCAGAAGGCGGTCTGGGCATCCAGTAGTTGTTGCGCTTTTTCCTTGCTGAAATCCGACATCAGTACACCTGAATCAATGAGCTTAGGCGTGCATGGTAACCCAGTGGGGGTATCAGTTTAAACTACGGGAACCTATCAGTTTCGAAACGGCTACAGGGTTCGGTTATAGAGATTTTCGTTAGAGAAATTCAAGCGCTGGCTTTCAGGGGCGGGCATGGCAACAATGTGTTGTAGTAGATCTTCGGCATTGATGGGTTGATCGACGGGTTGCCCGAATTGCATCACCAAGTCGGATGCATCCACTAGTTCGACGCCCATTTCCTGGAGTTTCGGCAATACTTTCTCAAGATAGGTGAGGGTAGCCGGATAAGGGTGGCCGATAGCAATGGCGTGCCCGCGCTCTTGAGCGACTTTGATTAGGGCTCTGAACATGCGTTCAACAGCGGCTTCGGTTTGGACGTTATCCAGAAAGATGTCACGCTTTAGAGTGGGAATAGCGAACTGCGCAGCGCTGTCATTGGCGACAGAGTGCGGGTTCGTCATACTGTCGATAAAATAAAGGGGTTGGTTGCGTACCTCCTGCATGACCCATTGCATCATCTGCGTGTCAGCGGTGACGTTGCTGCCCATATGATTATTCAGCCCCACGATATGCGGTACTGATTGAATTGCCTTTTTTACTCTGGCTTTCACTTCCACTTCCGATTGGTTGCGGGTCAGGCCGCCCTGATCCAGCTTACGGGTTGAGTCGCTGCTCTCCATCGGCATATGCAGGATCACTTCTCGATTACGGTCAAAGGCCGCGTTGGCAAAGGTCTGACTGTACGGGGTGAAGGGGATAATGGCGTAGGTAATGTTTCCGGGTAGCTGCAGGGCGCGCTCACCGGACGGCCGGTTATACCCGAGATCGTCCAGAATAATGGCAATCTTGGGTAAGGTGGGCACCCAGGGCATGGGGGCTTTAGTGTCTAACGAATTGGCTGCGGAATAGGCCGGGTTGGAGCTGGCCAGGGTCAGGCCCAGGGTCAGCGCTAACATAAAGCTTAGGGCTAGGGATCCTACAGCAAAGGATCTGATCACTTTCATCTCTTAAGTGTAGTTTTTATAGGCGTGCCTGGGCAGGCCCCGCTCACTAATTTGTGAGCTGGGCCGCCTTTTCTTCCGTCGCGTCCGGCTTGGCAGCAGCAGGCGTTTTTTTCAATACATTGAGTGCCTTAAGTAAATTCAAGGCTTCATACAATTGGTAGTCAGACTCCGAAAGAGTTTGTTCTTCCGGTGGTTTTTCCTCACCTTCCGTCACCACAACGGTGTCATCACCTTCGCCGTCGGGATTAATCAGGTGGCCGGTGAGGTCCCGCTCTTTAATGCGCACCATGCCTTCTACCCGGGTAAGTTGGGCGTTTTCCACGGTGATATCCGGAACGATGCCGTTGGACTGGATGGATCGGCCTCCGGGCGTATAGTAGCGGGCCGTCGTCAGCTTCAGGGCTCGGTCATTGTTGAGCGGCAATACCGTTTGTACCGAACCCTTGCCGAAGGTGGTGGTGCCCATAATAACGGCCCGTTTGTGATCCTGCAGCGCCCCGGCAACAATTTCGGACGCCGACGCTGAGCCGCCGTTTACCAGCACCACCAACGGAGTACCGTTGAGTAGATCACCTGGAGCGGCATGGAATTTCATATCGGAATCGGGCAGCCTGCCTTTGGTGTAGACCACCAGACCGTCATCAACGAAAGCGTCACTGACATCAACTGCCGCCTGTAGCACCCCTCCGGGGTTGTTGCGCAAATCCAGCACCACACCGGTAAGATCGCCTTTGTTTTCTTTTTTCAGCCGGTCCAGTAATTTGATCATGTCCGGTCCGGTATTAATCTGAAATTGCGATAGGCGCAGATAGCCATAATTTTTCTCAAGCAGGCGACCTTTCACCGATTGCACTTGGATAACGTCACGCACTACGGTGATTTCCAGCGGCTTGTCTGCGCCTTCTCTGATTATAGTGAGGAGCAGTTTGGAGCCGGGTTTACCGCGCATTAATTTGACTGCTTCGCTCAGGGATAGCCCTTTAACCGGCGTGGAATCCAGCTTGATGATCAGGTCGCCGGGTTCAACACCGGCTTTCTTCGCGGGGGTGTCGTCTATGGGGGTGATCACTTTAACGAAGCCGTCTTCCATTCCCACTTCAATGCCGAGGCCGCCGAATTCGCCGGTAGTGCTGATTTGCAGATCCTGATAAGCCTCTGGTTTCAGATAGGCAGAGTGGGGGTCTAATTCGGTGAGCATACCCTGGATGGCATTTTCCAACAGGTCTTTGTCGTCCACCTCTTCTACATAGGCTTGCTTGATGCGGTCGAACACGTCTGCGAAGGTGCGCAGCTCTTTGATGGGTAGCTGGCCCTGTTCAGACGAATTGATGATGTTCTGAATTTCGGAGGTGGCGGGGTCGATATCCGGCATAGTGCCTTCTTCATCCAGTGAAAAGGCGAACGTGCTTAAGGACAGAGCTGATATCAACGCACACTGCTGCCAAAAGCCGCGCCAGTTGGACGAGAGAGGATAACCCATGTTGAACTCCTATAAACTGATAATGGAAATCAGACCACAAACCACCGGTCTGGTTTCAGTTACAGATAGACTAGCGTGAATACGCAGTGGCCGCACCAAAATTAAGCCTTCTTCCATGTTAGCCCTGACACCAGGCGGAAGGATTGATCGGCTTACCGTTTTTGCGAATCTCAAAGTACAGTCCGGCCAGATCCTGGCCTCCGCTGTTGCCGCTATAGGCGATGACTTCGCCATGCCGGACCCAGTCGCCCGGGCTTTTCAGCAGCGATTCGTTGTGTCCATAAAGAGAAAGGTAGCCGTCGCCGTGGTCGACGATGATCAGCATACCGTAGCCCCGCATCCAGTCTGCGAATACCACGCGCCCGTGATGGACCGCTTTCACCGGTGAGCCGTCTTTGCTACCAATCAGTACGCCGTTCCAGCTCATCTTGCCATCGCCGCGGCTGTTGCCGAAGCGCTTTATCATCTTGCCGTGGCTGGGCCAGTGCAGCTTGCCTTTTAATTGTGCGAAAGGTTGCTTGCCGATGTTTTCGGGCAGATCGCTCAGGGTTTGCTGTACCTGATGTAACACTTTCTCCAGATCCGCCTGGCTGGATTGCAGCTGTTTCATTTTGCCGCTACCGCTTTTCAGGCTGCTATCGAGCTTGGCCAAAGCATCCTGACGTTGTTTTTTTGCATCGCCCAATCGTTGTTGCTCTTCATCCAGGCTACGTTTAAGCAGGTCCAGTTCCGCCACTTTGTCGTTGATTTCGAGCTCGTTGCTGCGTATCTCTTCCAGTGTTTTATTGAAGGCGGTGATGCGGGCCATGCGCGCTTGGTGGTAATAGTCATAGAATTTCATCAGGCGCGCCATTTTGTCCGGTTGTTCCTGATTCAATAACAGTTTGACGTATTCCTGGCGACCGGAGCGATAGGCGGCATTAATGTCTTTTTTGAGGGCGGACTTTTGCGATTCTTTGGCGCGGTTAAGCTTGGTCTGTTCCGCTTCCAGCGCTTTTAATCTGCTTTCGGACTGAGTGAGCGCGGCGCTCACGTTTTGCAGCTTACGACGGGTGTCGCTGATGGCTTTTTCAGCTTGTTGAAGTGCTTGCTCGGTGCTGCTGCGCTGAGTTTGAGAGCGTTTGATTTGCTGTTGTAGGGCATCAATATTGTGTTGTAATTGCTTTAGTTCTTTTTTTGTTGCTACCGGATCAACATTGGCAAAGACCAGCGCAGGCAGCAAACAAATTGCGTAAATAATCAGGCAGATTCTGGCTGGCATATTCCGGCTTATAACAGACCGTTAGTAGTGAGTGGGTGTGTCCGGACCCTCAAACAAGAGGGTGTCCGGTCATTTCTTTGGGTTGCTCCAGGTTCATGAGCTTAAGGATAGTCGGTGCAATGTCGGAAAGCTTGCCCCCTGCCGCCTGCAGCGTAATATTTTTATGGCCAACATACACCAGTGGCACTAATTCCGTGGTATGGGCGGTATGAGGTTGACCACTATCTGGATCTTCCATTTGTTCACAATTACCGTGATCCGCAGTGATCAGCATGTCCCCGCCCACGGATTCCACCGCGTCCACCAATCGGCCGATACAGGTGTCCAGCGCTTCAACTGCTTTAACTGCTGCATCAAAGTTGCCGGTGTGGCCTACCATATCGCCGTTGGCGTAGTTGCAGATGATGGTGTCGAATTGGCCGCCGGTAATGGCTTCGACTAACTTATCGGTGACCAGCGGAGCGTTCATTTCCGGTTGCAGATCATAAGTCGCAACATCCGGTGACGGAATCAAAATCCGTTCTTCGCCGTCGTAGGTATCTTCACGGCCGCCGCTGAAGAAGAACGTGACGTGGGCGTACTTTTCGGTTTCTGCGATGCGTAATTGGGTTTTGTTGTTTTGTGCAAGATAATCACCCAGCACATTGATCAGTGCGGTGGGGGGGTACGCGCAGCTGGCTTTGATGTCGGCTGCATATTGGGTGAGCATGACAAAGTCGGCCAGCGCAGGGACTTTTTTGCGCTGGAAATCGTTAAAGTCCGGGTTGATCATGGCTCGGGTTAGCTCTCGGGCCCGGTCGGCACGGAAATTCATAAACACTACGCTGTCACCATCGTTAATGGTAACGGCGCTTTGGTCTTTACCGGCGATGATAGTGGGCTTAACGAACTCGTCGTTTTCACCGCGCTCATAGGCTGCCAATAAGCCGTCCACTGGATTGGCACTGGTGAACTCGGCTTCGCCTGAGATCAGGAGATTGTAAGCGGCTTCAACCCGGTCCCAGCGGTTATCTCTATCCATGGCAAAATAGCGTCCTACCAGGCTGGCGACGCGACCTATGTCGAGTTCCTCTAACTTGGACTGTAATAATTCCAGACTGGGCCGAGCGGATTTCGGTGGCCTATCCCGACCGTCCAGGAATGCATGAACGTAGACCCGCTTGGCGCCGCGTTTGGCCGCCAGTTCCGCCATGGCAACAAAATGGTCTTCGTGGCTGTGTACGCCACCGGGAGACAGCAGCCCAATCAAGTGGAGGGCGGAGTCGTTGCCGACGCATTTGTCTACCGCGTCCACCAGGGTGGGATTGGTAAAGAAATCCCCGTCGCGAATCGCTTTGGTGATGCGGGTGAAATCCTGGTAAACAATACGCCCGGCACCCAGATTCATATGGCCGACTTCGGAATTACCCATCTGGCCGTCGGGTAGGCCGACATCCATTCCGGATCCCGAGATCAGCGTATGCGGGCGTTCACTCCAGAGCTTATCCCAGGTTGGGGTGCTGGCGTGGGCGATGGCGTTGAATTCTGTCTCGGTGCGATGGCCGAAACCGTCTAGGATGATCAAAACGTGGGGCGTTCGTGACTGGCTCATAATTCCAACTTCTTGATTGTTTGGCCGCACAGGCCTGTTAACAGGTCAAAAGCTTCAGGCGCGTAGTTTACCTTAAAAACCTTGCCTTATCATGAGCCTGTTTGGGCGTGGCGGTGGTTTGTATTCACTCGTTTCAGGTATACTCTCCGACTATTTCTTTAGGGCATGTTAGTGCCTTTCGATAAGTTGTTGAATCTACGGGAATTATAAATGGATCGTCTGCTCGAATTTAGCATGAATCACCCTGAACTGGTGGGGCCCTTTTTCGTCTTGTTGATCGGATTCTTTTTATTGGAATCGCGGCGGGGTGGAAAAACCGTATCATCGGCCCAATTAACTAACCTGATCAACAACGAGGACGCCCTGTTGATCGATGTGCGCGATACCAAAGAGTATCGGGATGGACATATCACCGGTGCCCGTAACATCCCGTTCAGCAAGCTGAAGGACAGTCTGGCCGAATTAGCTCAATTTAAAGAGAAACCCGTGGTTGTGGTCTGTAAAATGGGCCAGCACGCCGGTGCCGCCGGAAAGATTCTGAACACGGACGGCTTTAAAAACGTGTTGCGTTTGAAAGGCGGCATCGCCACCTGGAGTGCGGACGGTCTGCCGTTGGTGAAAGGCAAAGCCAAGTAGTCAGACACGCAGTCAGAGTAACATCCAAATAAGTAAGCCCAGTAATCTGAAAAAGCCGATGTGTATTATGAAAGAAGTAGTGATGTATTCGACGCCCTGGTGTCCCTATTGTATCCGAGCACGAAACTTGTTGCAGTCCAAGGGGGTCCCATTCAGCGATATTGATGTTTCCGGTCAGCCGCAACTGCGACAGGAGATGCAAAACCGGGCCGGAGCGCACACGGTCCCGCAAATCTGGATCGGAGACACTCACGTGGGTGGTTGTGATGAACTGTACACATTGGAGCGTGCCGGTAAGTTAGATGGCATGCTGAACACGGACAAAAGCTAACCCAAACCTTAAAGCAACTAACAGACATCCTGATTAGGGGAAGAGAATGAGCGAGCAAGCGGCTGATCAACAGCCTCAACAACAATTCCAACTTCAGCGTATTTATCTGAAAGACCTTTCCTATGAAGCGCCTAAAACGCCGTTACTGTTCAAAGAACAATGGAAACCAGAAGTAAATCTGGAAGTGAACAATACGGCGGATGAAGTTGAACAAGACATATACGAAGTCATATTGAAAGTGACTGTGACAGTAAAAAACGGAGAGAACACGGCGTTCATCGTCGAGGTGGCACAAGCCGGTTTGTTTTTGCTGACCGGTGTTGAAGGGCTGCAAAAAGAAGGGGTTTTGAAAGGTGTGTGTGCCAATATCCTGTTCCCGTACGCGCGTGAAGCCGTTTCAGATGTGGTGGCTCGCGGTACATTCCCGCAGTTTCTGTTGCAACCGATCAACTTCGAAGCAGCTTTTGCGGAAAACCTGCGGAAGCAACAAGAAGGGGCTGCTGAAACTGCGCCTACGCACTGATTTCCAACCGTGCTAGAGTCGACACTGCTTTGCTATTATAGTTGAAACCGGTCTTGTAGCGTCGACCACAATGACTGATAGGCCTTTGCGGCAGAACCGCTGTTAGCAAAGCAATGAATGGGTGCTCTATGAGTGCCCATTTTTTCATAGTCACTGGCGTAAGGAATTACCAGGGGTTCATCTTCGTCAATTAACTCTTTCGCTTGTTCAAGCACATCGGTATGGATCTTTCGTCGTTTGTCGACCATGGTAAAGAACGGTTGCAGGCGCAGCTTTTTCCACTGCTTTTTGCCCGCCAGAAATGTTTTTAATTGAGCATAGGATCGCAATGATAACGGTGACGGCAACAGCGGCACCACCAGCACATCACAACAGGAAAAAATGTTTTCGGATAGTTTTGAATAAGCCGGAGCGCAATCAAAAATCAGCAGCTTGTTTTGTTCGCTCAGGTGCTCGGCCAGCTTATCCAGTAATTTTTGTGAATCTTCTTCGCTGCCCAGTAACACTTCCAGTTTACGTAAACTCAGGTCAGCAGGTATGACATCCAGTCCGCGATAGGGGGAGTGTAACTTCAATTGTCCAACCGGTGTTTTGCCTTTAAATACACGAATCGCTTTGTGAGCGCTGCCGTCGTCAATTCCCAGATTCCAGGTTGCACAGCTTTGCGGGTCCAGATCCCAGAGTATGGTGCGGATATCCGACTGAGCTGCCAGATAGGCAATATTAACGGCTGATGTGGTTTTGCCTACGCCACCCTTAACGTTGAAAAATGCAATGGTCTTCAATCTTAACAGGCTCCTTATCTGTGCAAGAAACAACAAAAGAATAGAAAAGGAAAAGTGTCCAGGTGTTGAACTCGTAGGATGATACCAGAATTGATGTGCTGTTCGTTGAACAATAGTGCGCTTGATGGTGGCTTAAATTGTTAAATTGAGCCAGCGAAGTCCAGTTGCCGCCAAGCCTCATATAACACGATCGCTGTGGCATTCGATAAGTTAAGGCTGCGACTGTTTTCCTTCATCGGAATGCGGATGCATTGCGTCACCGCAACATGTTGTCGCACTTCCGGAGGCAGGCCTCTGGTTTCCGGTCCCATAATAATCGCATCGCCTTCTGCATAACGAACCTGATGGTAATGAGTAGTGCCCTTGGTTGAAATCGGATAACAATGGGTTGGTTGTGTTTGCTGCAGAAAATCCTCGAAGCTGTCGTGGATTTTCAGGTCGGCCCACTCATGGTAATCCAGTCCGGCGCGGCGCATCCGCTTATCGTCCAGCTCAAACGCCAGCGGTTTAATCAGATGCAGTTGCATGCCCGTATTGGCACACAAGCGGATTATATTGCCGGTGTTGGGGGGAATTTCCGGTTGATATAGAACAATATGCAGCATTTTTTATTAATGGCCAGGATAAATGTAAGGTTAAACCTGCGGTTAATTGATGATCACAAGTTGGTGATTTCTAACACCATTTCCAAATACTGTCTACGCTTTGTTTAGTTAGGGGTAAATCCCGTCGGTATGGAACAAAAGCAATGAGTAGTTGGATTAAACGTTTGTTTAAAAAGGAGAAAAGTAAGGCACGGTCGGTTGTTGGCGTTGATTTAACCCCCGTTAACGCGGCATGGTGCCAGATAGCAGAAGTTGATTCTCACCTTAAAATTCAGGGTGGTAGAGCAATTTCCGATGACTTTAAATCCCCTGCGGACGCGATGCAAGCGCTGATTGAAACCGCGTCGCTCCCCAATTCTGATTGCTATATCACGCTGGGACACCAGTACTACAACCTGCTTTTGGTCGATGCGCCACCTGTGCCTGACCAGGAATTGCGCGATGCGGTTCGTTGGAAGGTAAAGGATTTGATTGCTGAGCCGATAGATAAGGTAGTCGTGGACGCATTTCGACTGCCGGAAGACGCCTACCGGGGCCGCATGAACATGGTTTACGTGGCAGTGATCGACAGCAAAGTAGTTAAGGCTCTTCTGGAGGTCTGCGAACAGGCCGATATCGACGTATGCGGTATCAACATCACTGAATTGGCGATGGCGGCCATGACATCCGAGATGAGGGCCCTGCAACAGCGTAGTGTTGCCATGCTCTATCTGAACGGGCAGAGCGGCACCATCAACCTGATTGAGAATGGCCATCTTTACCTGACCCGCAACATTGAAGTCAATGCCGGGTCCGGCGGCTATACCGGTAACCTGGATTTTCAGCAGGACCCGGTGGATAACCTGGCGTTGGACGTACAGCGTTCGCTGGATTATTACGAGAGCCAAATTGGGAAGTCCGGCGTCAGTTGCGTGTATTTGGTGTCGTCGTCCGCAGAGCACAACGGCTGGCTGGAAATATTGCAGCAACGATTGCCGGTAAAGGTGGAGCTTTGCCAGGTTCCGTCAGACATGATGACCGAAGGCAGTGATTTTGCGTTGCCCGCCGGTGCAGTGGCTGCTGCATTAGGCGCTGCTGTCGGAGGCTTACGTGATGCCGTTTAAGCAAAGCGTCAACTTCTACCAGGACAGCTTCCGTAAACCGGTTGTTAAGCTGCCTCTGAATAAAATTCTGCTTGCCTGGGCCGGAGTGTTTTGTTTGTTGGCTGTGGTGTCGGCACTTGACTTGGCTCGCACCAGTCAGGCGAGGGCAACACTGAAAAAAATGGAATCATCTCAAGCGAAACTGGAGGCCGCTGTTGCCAAGCTCCAACAGCAAGCAGATGCGATTTCGCTGGATGAACGGTTGGTGCAACAGGAAAAAATGATGCGAAAAACACTGCAGAATAAACGCCAATTTATTCAGGCATTGAAACAGCAAGGAGAAATGAGCGATCTGAAATTCTCCGGCTATTTGCAGGCTTTGTCGACTATCGATGCCGGGCCAGTCTGGTTAACCCTGATTAACATACATGCGCCGGGGCCGGAAATAAGTTTATACGGCCTCACCAATAAGCCGAAGGCGATACCGCGTTATGTAAACCAGTTAAAAAGTGATTCCAGTTTTGTCGGTATGCGCTTCAAAGTGTTTAACCTGGAGCGGGATAAATCCAATTCCAACTACTTGACGTTTAATTTGAGTACTCGGTTTGATGACAATACTGCGCAGTAAATATCAGCAACTTGAAGACAAGTTGCACGCCCTTAGTGTGCGGGAAAGAGTGATTTTGGCGGTTGCGGTCGGAATTCTGATATTGGGTTTGTTTGATCAATTATTGCTGCGTGGCCTGATGGCGGAAAGGGTTCAGATTGAGAGCGAGAAAGCGGATGTGTTGCAAAATTTGCAGGTAGCGAATAACACCATTGAAGCACTGGAAAAAACAATCGCAAATAATCCTAATCTTAGCCTGCAACAGGCAATCGGGAAATTGCAGGTCAGTGAGCAGCGAATCGATGATCAGATTAACAGCATTACTACCGGTATGATTGAGCCGTCCCAGATGGCGTATGTGCTGGGTGAGCTACTTAGTGATGAATCCGGTTTGAAAATTTTGAGTATTCATTCCAGCACAGCGCACCGGTTAATGGTGGCGGATGAACAGCAACAGCAGTCTGCAGCGATCTATCGGCATGAATTGGAATTAAAAATGGAAGGCAGTTTTTTCCAGATGAAAAAGTATTTGCGTGCACTTGAGGCATTGCCTGAAAGAGTGGTTGTTGACGAGTTGGAATACAAGGTCAATCAGCATCCTGATGGTGCGTTGGTGCTGAATGTACATACCCTGAGCCCTCATGAGGAGTTGATTCGTGTTGTTCAATAAACTCATTTTCGTATTGTTCATGTTTCCTTTTTCAATCGCGGCAGTATGGGCCATAGAGCATGACCCGACGAAACCGCCGTTGTTTTCTAACTATACCCAGCAGGCGGTGCATAGTCCGCTGACGCTTTCGCTGGTCATGAAGCGAGAGGGCGCCTGGCGTGCCATTATCAATGAGCAAGTGGTTTCCGTTAATGACCGAATCGGCAGCGCGCGAGTCATGATGATTGATGAAGATCAGGTTGTGTTGAGCCGATCAGGAGAGAGAATTATTTTGCAAATGTCGCTAGGTGATATACGCAGGGACGGAGAGTATGAAGAGGCTTTTTAATGGCTTGGCTATTTTAGGTGTTAGCAGCTTTCTTGTGAGTGGCTGTGCGTCCTGGTATCAACCGGAAGAAGTAGACGCACCTAAAAAAGAAAAGCGCTCTACTCCAACTTCGCTTAAGCAGAACCAGAGTAGTATGCCGGTTCAGGTTGAGGGGGCGAAAGCGATGCCGACTTCGGTATTGGATGTGCTGCCCGAGCCGAAATTAAAGAAAGCGTCGCCACGCTTCGATGTGACGGCGAAAGACACCCCGGCGAAACAGTTTTTTATGAGCCTGGTGCACGGTACATCGGTCAATATGGTTGTGCATCCTGAAGTGGATGGCAATATTTCCATCCGTTTGCGCAACGTTAACTTAACCGAAGCCCTGCGCGCCGTGCGTGACGCTTATGGCTTTGATTTTGTTGCTAAGCCCTATGGTTATCAGATTCTTCCCAAGTCGATGCAAAGCCGGGTGTTCCGGATTAATTATCTGAATGTAAACCGTAATGGGTTGTCCACCACGTCGGTGAGCAGCGGGCAGATCAGCACCACCGGTGAAGATCGGGAGGGCCTGTCAGGAAGCAGCAGCTCAAGCGAAACCCAGGTACAACAGAGCAGCAATATTCAAACGGAATCCAACAGCGGGTTTTGGCTTCAGCTGCATAACGTGTTGAGCATGATAGTCGGAAAGGCAGAGGGGCGTTCGGTGGTCGTAGATCCGGTCTCTGGCATAGCCGTTGTGAAAGCACTTCCTTCCGAGCTGCGCGAAGTGCAGGACTTTCTGGATACGGCTCAATTGAGCTTGCAACAACAGGTTCTTATTGAAGCGAAAATACTGGAAGTAGAGTTATCTGATGGGTACGCCACCGGTATTCAGTGGAACACATTTGGGCAAGGCTTTAACGGTGCCAGGGAAACCAGCGACAATACCTTTACCGGCGGATTGAATCAGGCGGACTTTAGCTCATTGATAAGTGATAACACGTCGCTAATTGGCGGTGTGTTTTCCCTGGGTGCCAATTTCGCGGATTTTACTGCGGTGCTCAGCATGCTCGAATTGCAGGGCAAGGTAAAAGTCTTGTCCAGCCCGCGTATATCTACGCTAAATAATCAGAAGGCAGTGATCAAAGTGGGTAGCGATGAGTTTTTCGTTACCGATATATCCAGCACGACGACAACAACGTCTGCCACGGTGAGTGATACTCCGGATGTGACGCTGACCCCGTTTTTCTCAGGCATTGCGCTGGACGTGACACCACAAATATCGGAAGCCGGTGATGTTATTCTGCATGTTCATCCATCCATATCCGAAGTAACAGAAAAGCGTAAGAGTATAGAGCTGGGCGGTGATAGCATTTCGCTTCCTTTGGCGTTTAGCACCATCCGTGAAACCGACAGTATTGTTCGGGCCGCCAATGGTCAGGTTGTTGTAATTGGCGGTCTTATGCAAGACAGCTACCGTGAAGAAATCTCACAAATACCCGTATTAGGCGACATTCCCTATGTTGGAGATGCGCTGTTCAAGCAGAAGCTGATGCGTAAAGTAAAAAGTGAGTTGGTTATTCTGCTGAAGCCCTATGTCGTAATTGGCAATGAGTTTGATGCAGAGGTGCGTTCAATAGAACAGCGTTTTGAACCCTATCTCCCTGACATGCATCAGTCACCCATTGTGCGCCCCCACGAAGAAGACCAGCCCGGTGACGTCGAAGGGTTTGATCTGGAATCACGAGAGTAATCGATATGGATACAGCGCAAGCGCCTAAAGTACGAATCGGTGACCTGCTGGTATCGAAGGGCTTAATCGCAGACGAGCAGCTGAAGCAGGCACTGAACGAACAAAAGAGAACCGGCAAGAAAATTGGCAAGGTTGTGGTCGATCTCGGGTTTGTGACAGAAGCGCAAATGTTGCAAACCCTGGCAAACCACTTTGGCTATCCCTTTGTTGATCTGGTGCATTTCCGTCTCAATAGTGAATTAATTAAAGTGTTGCCGGAAACCTATGCTCGCCGTTTTCGGGCCATCTTGCTGAGCGAACAGCCGGACGGTTATCTAGTGGGTATGGCAGATCCACTGGATCTGCTTTCAATTGACGAATTGCAGCGGTTGCTGCGACGTCCGGTAAATCCGGCGTTTGTAAAAGAGCACGAGTTGTTGGGAGCGATGGATCGTTCTTACCGTCGCTCCGAGCAGATTGCTTCCATTGCGGTGGAGCTGGATTCGGAGCTGGAAACCACCGATGTGGACCTGGAGAGTCTGGCGACCACCACTGATACCGCAGAAGCACCGGTGGTGCGCTTGCTACAAAGTATTTTTGAAGATGCGGTGCAAGTGCGGGCCTCCGATATTCATATTGAACCGGATGAACATGAGCTTCGGGTTCGATTGCGGATTGATGGGGAGTTGCAGGAACAGGTTATGAAAGAGCGCCGTATCGCTGCCGCGTTGGTGTCTCGTTTGAAAATAATGTCCGGCCTGGATATATCCGAAAAGCGGTTGCCGCAGGACGGGCGATTTAATATCAGGGTTCTAGGTAAAAGCATAGACGTTCGTTTGTCGACACTCCCCACACCCTATGGCGAGTGTGTGGTTATGCGTTTGCTGGATCAGTCGGCAGGCATATTGTCGATGGACAAGTTGGGCATGCCGGAAGCCCTTCGCCACCGTTTCGAAAACCTGGTGCAACGGCCTTATGGCATGGTGTTGGTAACAGGGCCCACCGGAAGCGGTAAAACAACGACCTTGTATGCGGCGCTCTCGCTGCTCAATTTGCCGGAGCGAAAAATCATTACCGCAGAGGACCCGATTGAATATCGTTTACCGCGAATTAATCAGGTGCAAATTAGCCAAAAAATCGGGCTTAATTTCTCCACCGTATTGCGTACCGCGCTGCGTCAGGATCCGGACATTATTCTGGTGGGAGAGATGCGGGATCAGGAGACCGCAGAAATCGGCTTGCGTGCAGCTATGACAGGACACATGGTTCTGTCCACTCTGCATACCAATGACTCGGTGTCGACGGCGATGCGGCTGATCGATATGGGTTGTGATTCGTTTTTGGTTGCATCGTCGCTACGCGCGGTTATAGCGCAGCGTTTGGTGCGAAAAATATGTGAACATTGCAAGCAGCCATACACACTTACACCGCAGGAAAAAACCTGGCTTTCCAATATTGATGCAACCGCTGTGGATGCCCAATTCCAGAAGGGCAGCGGCTGTCATCATTGTAATAATACCGGTTATACCGGTCGCCTGGGTGTGTATGAATTACTGGAAATGAACGAACCCTTGCTGTATGCACTGCGTAAGGGGGATGCTGCTGAATTTACCAAGGCGGCCAGGGATAACCCTGAATTTGTGACCCTTAGTCGTTGCGCTTTGGATTTTGCCCGTTCCGGAATCACCTCGGTTCAGGAAGTCTTTAAAATCTCGGCTACGCTGGAAGAAGGCTGATGGCCGGGCAATCGTTTAGCTATCGTGGTCGATCCGCCAGCGGCGATGAAGTGCGCGGGGTAGTCGAGGCAAGCAATGCGAGTGCGGCTGCCGTGCAGCTACAAAAGCAGGATATTGTTCCGGTTGCGATCAAGGAGGTGACGCAGTCGACACAATTGAATTTCAAATTTCAGCTACCGTCTCAAAAGAAAATAAACACCGATGACCTGATTATGCTTTGTCGACAGATGCGCGCGCTAACCCGCGCAGGTGTCCCCATTATTCAGGCCATCGCCGGGCTTGCTGATATCAGTAAATCGGAACTCCTGAAAGAGGCATTAGCCGACGTCAATGTACGATTGGCGACGGGATCCAGTTTGGCCAGCGCCATGGGCGCACATCCTAAAATATTCAACACTATGTTTGTCAGCATGATTCATGTGGGTGAAAACACCGGTCGCCTGGAAGACGCTTTTTCAAAGTTGATTTCCCATATTGAGATGGAGCGGGATACCCGCAACCGGATGACCCAGGCCATTCGTTATCCGACCTTTGTCATTGGTGCGATGATGTTGGCGATGATGATTGTGAATGTTTTTGTTATTCCGCAGTTCTCTAAAGTTTTTTCCAAGCTCGGGTCGGAGCTGCCAGCTCCTACGCGTATCTTAATAGCGGTTTCTAATTTTACGGTTGATTATTGGTGGTTGATTGGGATTGTCGTGATTGGCGGACTATTCGGTTTTCGGCATTACATAAAAACTGAAAGAGGACGCCTTTGGTGGGACAAGGCGAAAATGAAACTTCCGATAATCGGGGGTATTTTTGAACGAATCGCTTTGTCCCGCTTTGCCCGCAGTTTTGCCATGACTTTCGAGTCTGGTGTGCCGGTGTTACAGGCATTGTCGATCGTCGGTCCCACTGTGGGTAATGAGTTTATTGCATCGAATATTGATTCGATTCGCCGTGGAGTTGAACGTGGTGATTCGCTCGCCCGCAGTTCCGCAGCCGCGGGAATTTTCTCCGATTTGGTGTTGCAGATGATATCGATAGGCGAGGAAACCGGGTCACTCGATAAATTACTTCACGACGTAGCGGATTTTTATGATGAGGAAGTGGATTACGACCTAAAGGGATTAGCCGATGCAATTGAGCCTATTGTGTTGGTATTCCTGGGAATATTGGTGTTGGTTCTGGCGTTGGGCGTGTTTTTGCCAATGTGGGAGCTGGGATCTGCAATGCAGCGTAAATAGCAATTTTTAACAGATTGTTTAGTTTCGTGAAAAAAACAATGTTGTGTATTTTCTGGACTATATTTATGAAACAACCTGACAACTATTTTGTAGAAGTGGATAGCAGACATTTTTGTATAAAACCGGCAAGAGACGCTTCGCGCGGTTTTACCCTGATCGAGTTAGTCGTGGTGATCGCGTTGATCGCTATTCTGGCCGCTGTGGCACTTCCACGGATGCTGGATACCTATGACAACGCGCACGAAGCCGCTGTTTTTGGTGTTGGTGGCGCAATGGCGTCGGCAATGATTTTAGTGCGCAGCCAATGGGTAGCCAATGGCGGTAGTTTAGCGGTTGATGGAGTCGATGGTTTTGGCAATGACGACATCGCCACCAGCTCAGACGGTTGGCCCACGGATGCCGGCATGGCCGCCGGCTCCAGCCACAGTGCGGTGCTGGACAGCCCGGAACGATGTGTCCGTTTATGGCGCGGCGTGCTGGTGGCGAATGCGCCCTCGGTTTCGAGCAGTTCCGGCAGCGGCGCAGATTACCTGGTGGATACCGTCAGTGGCAACTGCCGTTTTACCTACCAACGTAGCGACAGAGGCAGCAACATAATTTACAACGCTAGGACCGGCGAAGTCATTACCACAATTTAATGGTCGTGCCGGTTGAATTATTTTTAAAAAGAGGTAGCAAGATGAACAAGCAACAATCAGGTTTTACTTTAATAGAATTAATCATGGTTATCGTGATACTGGGCATACTGTCCGCTTTCGCGTTGCCTCGGTTTGCGGATCTCAGCGGCAGCGCTGAAACTGCTACCATTCAAGCGGCATTAGGCGCTGTCAAATCGGCTTCCGCTATAGCCCACGCATCCGCGCTTGCAAATAATCAGAACGGCGCTACCGGCTCGGTCTCGATGGAAGGAACGGCAATCGCTCTGGCGTACGGCTATCCAACCGCAGCGAGCGTTTGTTTGGCTGCAAACCTGGGTGCTACGGACTACACCTGTTCCGGTGGTATTATCACCACGGTTGGCGGTGAAGAGTCGGACCCATGCTTTAATTATACCGCTGCGGCTGCGGTCAATACTGCCCCCGCCATTTCCACAGTTGGCGCTATGAACGCTGCCGGTGATACATGTACACCTTAATACGGGTTTTCATGATTTCAAAATGAAAGCCAACGAAGGTTTTACCTTGGTCGAATTGATCATGGTAATCGTTTTAATCGGGGTGCTGGCCGCTGTGGCTGGCCCCCGTTTTTTTTCGGCTGATATATTTGAAGATCGGTTTTTCTATGACGATGTGGTGCACGCGGCCCGTTATGCACGACAGTTTTCAGTGACCAAAGGCTGTTATACCCGCCTTGCGATCACCAGCTCGCAATTTGAGTTGCAGCGGGATACGGATTGCAACAGCAGTGCTTTCGATTTTTCTGCAGTGGTGAAACGACCAGAAGATCAGAGTGAAAATTTCCGCAACGTGGATGCCCCCGCCGGCACCGGGGCCGCCAATCTGGTGTTTGACAGCCAAGGTCGCGCAGGCAGTGTTAGCGCGAGTGTTTTTACGGTCTATTCCTCCACACAAACTTTCACCATTGGCAGTCGAACATTCAGTGTGGATGGTGAAACGGGGTTTGTGCGATGACGCCTCTTGTTAAGGCTGCTGGGTTGACTTTGGTGGAATTGATCATAGCGATTGTGATTGTATCCGTTGCTTTTGTCGGCATGATGTCGGTTTACGCCGGCTTGGTTTCCCGTTCGGCGGATCCGATGATTTATCAGCAATCGTTAGCGATTGCTGATTCCTTTATGGAAGAAATTGCTTCAAAAGAGTTCCCCGCGTCTTTCTCCGGTGCCTGTCCGGCTCCTCCGGACGATCGCTCGGAATACGCTGATGTCTGCGATTACCATACATACAGCGCGACTGATATAGAAGATGTAGCGGGCAACGACATGGGTTTAGACGGCTATGGCGTCAGCGTTGAAGTGGTTGCCGCGGGCAGTGACATCTCGATTACAGATAATAACGATGCATTGAAAGTGACGGTGACGGTTTCCCATCCTCTGGGGGATGCCCTGGTAGTGACCAGTTACAGGACGCGTTATTGATGCGGCGTTCAACTGGATTCACCTTGATCGAATTAATTGTGGTGATCACCGTCGCCGGTATTATTGCCGTGATGATGTCGGTTTTGGTGGGTCGCCAAATGTCGGGTTACGTACAATTGCAACAGCGTGCCCAACTTGTGCAGATGGCGGACTCCGCACTACAAAAAATAGCGTTGGATATTCATCGTGCTGTACCCAATAGCGTTCGGGTGAATGGTAACTATTTGGAGTTGGTGCCGGTTGTTTTGGCTGCGCCTTACCGCAGTGAAGAGGATGCGTCGGGTACTTCTGACAAGCTGGACTTTTCCACGGCAGACGCAAGCTTTGATGTTCTCGCCGATATGATTTCCTCATCACAAGCTTTCAGTGGTGGGCAGGTGGTGGTCTATAACCTGGGATTGACCAACGGTGGGGCTCCGGTGTTGGGCGCTAATCTTTATGCCTCAAACCCATCGGCGCAGGCCCATGTTATTTCTTCCCCCGGAGTGAGTGTAACCAACAATGGTGCTCAGGATGTAGTGAGTCTGGATACCGCCCATCAATTTTCCCAGCGTTCACCGAATCAGAAAATGTATTTGGTAAACGGCGCGATTACCTACCACTGCGATGCCGCCAATGGCACTCTTATTCGCTATGGAAACTACGCTATTCAAGAAAGTCAGCCAACCAATGCCGGCGCAAGCCCGTTAAGTAGTGCAGCCGATGCGACGTTGGCTAACCAAGTTAGTAACTGTGTTCTGCGTTACAGCAGTGGTTCGTTGGCGCGTAATGCTGTCGTTTCACTGCAATTGACGCTATCGGATGGTGAGCAGTCCACTACACTTATGAAACAGGTTCAGATTAATAATGTTCCCTAGCAAGAGCAGACATCAATATCACCGCGGGCGGCACAGCGGATTTGCTCTACCGGCCGCCATTTTCATTGTGGTTATTATTGCATTGATGGTTGCGGCGATGGTGCGGTTAGGTGCAGGGCAAACGGTGGGTGTGAATCAGGGGTTATTGTCTACCCGCGCTTATTGGGCTGCGCAAAGCGGATTGGAGTGGGGGTTGTACCAGGTTAGTGCGAATGGAAGTTGTAGTGGTAGTAGCACACTGGATGTCGGGATGTTTCAGGTGGTTGTCACCTGTGCAAGCCAATCCTACCAGGAGGCCGGTGCAACCAGTGTTCAAAGCTATCAGATCAGTGCTGCCGCCAGTACCAAAGGTTTAGGGGTGGATGATCCGGATTACGTGTTCCGGTCGTCGCAGGTTGAAATGCTAATTAAACAGTCGGGTTAACCGGTCAGTTCTGGGTAAGGTTGAGCAGACAATCGTGGGTGTAATTATGGTGAGGTATCGGCTCTGTAAGTTGAAGTTCGGTTTGCTGATCGGAGCCTTGTTAGTGGTGCCTTCGGCAATGGCTGCTAATCCTGCATTGTATTATGGTGCGCCACGATGCGGAGCCAATAACCAAGTGGTGGTGGCTTTTAAAAGCGGGGCTGGTTATTCCCAGCTCAACACCGTAACGACCAATAACGTAGCGAACTATTCCGTTAGCGGACATACGGTGACGTCCGCTGTCTTTAGCACGAGTGCTAACAGTACTGTTTTAACCTTGAATTCTACGCTGGGTAACCTGACAAAATACACAGTTAACGTCGCTAATATACAAGACCAAAACGGTTCCGGTATTAGCGCGTCATCGGATACTTTTTTCTATTCAACAACAGAGTCTGGGTTGGTTGGGGAGCTTTATAATCGCAAAGATTATAGCGGCGATGTTACAATCAAAGTGGATCCGGTGATTGATGAAACTTATAACGGTGGGTTTCTTTGTATTTTTTTTCCTGGGTTGTGTGGCACCGATGTTTCTGCACGCTGGAAAGGGTTTTTGTTGCCTGCTGAATCCGGCAATTTTGTGTTCGAAACAGAAACGAATGACGGATCCCGGCTTTGGGTAGGTGATCTTTCTGCATCAATAATTAATTATTGGGGAGCCGACGGCTCCAATGCAGTGACCCGAACTTCTGCAGCCAAGTCACTGACGCAAGGAGTTTACTATCCCATCGTGCAGGATTTTTATTACGATCGTCAGGGCTTCATTTTTTATGACACGGGTTCCATTGTGCTACGCTGGGATCCTCCTTCGCAAAGTAAACGGACCATTCCCAGCTCCGCGCTGTCAACCTGCGTTGCTGTAGATGACACCCCGGTTTTGGACCATTTCGAAATCACTGTGCCAGCCAGCGCCAGTGCCTGTGGAACCGCTCTTGTCACCATTACCGCTATTGATTCCAGTGGCAACCCCATTACGGATTACACTGGCACAATCACCTTGGGTATGACCAGTAGTGCAGGTGACTGGAGTGTCAGCAGCGGTGCCGGTAGTTTAAATAATGGCACTGCCGGTGACGGCGCGGCAAGTTACACTTACGCCGCCGCTGATAACGGCGTGGTAACGCTGTCCTTAGACCACGCTCGTGTGGGCAGCGCGCAGGTCACGGTGAACGCGAGCGCAGAATCTATCTCAAATACGTCCACGGCCATTCAATTCCTGAACGCGGGAATTACGATCAGGAATGAGTCCGCTAGCGGCTGGGATGTGATCGCCGGACGCGATCATGATCTTAGCGTCGCGTATTTGTTATTTAATGAGGCGAAAGAAGAGTGCGAGCCCGAGGATTTTGATGCCCAGATTGATTTGAAATTTTGGGTGACCCCGACCGCAAGCCTTTCACCCCCTGCAGTGGTTCCTGCGCTCTCCGGCAGTGCGGGATACAGCCCGCTGAGTTCCGATGGCACCAACCCGACGACCTTGTCTGTGGATGTCACGGGCGGGGTCGGCGCACTCAACCTGCGTACCAGTGATGTGGGGGATTTTAATCTGCATGTTCTGGATGACGTCAGTGATTTTGCGGTCAGTTCGCCGGGGGCACAAATTGAAGGAGAGCAGGACAAAGGCGCGCCTATAACCGTACGTCCTTTCGGCCTGTATGTGGTGGCTCAAGGCAACGATTGGCATAACCAGTTTGAATCATCCGGGCTCAGTGCTGCAAACGCGGACGGCCCGGCCTATGTTAAGGCGGGTGATCCGTTTTCGGTGTCCGTTAGCGGTATGTTGTACGACGCTGCCGATGATAGCGATGGCAATGGGGTTCCCGATGGCTTTGCTGACACTGATCCCTCCACGCTGGCCAATCTCAGTGACAATGGCGTCACTCAAAGTTTCGGGCAGGAAAACGTGGTGGTGAATGTCACTGCACAATTGATCACCCCGGTGAGCGGTAATCCCGGCATCCTATCAGCAGGCCCCGGCCCCTTTTCGGGTGGCATCAGTACGGGCACATACCGTTACAGCGAAGTAGGTATCATTGAATTAAAGGCGGCTAGTGACGCATCCTATTTGAACAGCGGTGTGGCTCTTTTGGGTGCGTCCGGTTATGTGGGTCGTTTTATACCCCATCATTTTGATGTGACGTCGAATACCGTGAACCTGACCGATGGCTGGCTTGATTCCGATGGCGATAACATAAATGATTGGGATTGTGACTTTACCTATTTTGGGCAGAGTTTCGGGCTCGACACGCCACCTCAGCTAACGTTCACCGCGCGCAATCGCGATAATGTGGTTACGCAGAATTACGCAGGCACATTCAACAAGTTTTCTGCAGTGAGCGGGACTTTCGTTGATAATGGACTGCCGCTTGCTTCCGGCAGTGCGCTGTCGACCCCGGCTACGCCCGTAATGTCAGTGACTGATGACGTTGTGCCCGGGCAGTTTATCCAAACCGTCAGTGGCTACAGTGAAGCGCCTTACGCGATTCGTTATAGCAAACCTTTGCAACCCGGTGCCGGGGAGATTCCGTTTGATGCCGACCTGGATTTGGTTTTTCCTGATGATAGCGGCAACAATCTGACCGATCTGGATGGTGTGTGTTACGAGGTTGATACCAATGGGGATGGGGTAACCGACAGCTGTCGGCCTTTTACTCTCAGTGGTATTGGTGGCACCCGAATACTGTATGGCCGGCTGAATATAGATAATAACTTCGGTCCGGAAATCAACACACTTATTCTGCCGCTTCGCAGCGAATATTGGCAATTGAGTGGGGGTATGTACGGCTTCTACGTAAACGGTGCCGACAATGTTGCTGCCACCAGTCCGGGTGCGTGTACCGGTACCACCGGGATCACGGTTGGTTTGCAGTATTATCCGGCCAGGAAAGGCAACCTGGAGGGCAATACGGCCCCAGCACTGGACGGTTTAGTGGATGGGCTGGGAAGAGTGGTTTTTTCCGCTCCGGGTGTGGGCAACAGCGGTCAGGTTAATGTCAATTTATTAGGTCCGGATTTTATGCAGTTCGATTTTAACGGCGATGGCGTTGCGGAGGCCGCTGGAGCCACTGCGACCTTCGGAATCTACGGTGGTAAAAACTCACCGGTCATATATAAGCGCGAATCTTATCGCTAAGCTGGGTTGGTGAGTTGATCCCTCCCGTTGGAAGTGTTAAACCCTTCAGTCTATGTTAGGCCGCTGCTTCTATTTTCCCTACAGACTGAAGGTGGATTATGTTTCGAACCGTAGCAATAACCGGCGCTTCTTCCGGAATTGGTAAAGCCCTGGCGCTCGAATTTGCCCGCAAAGGCGCAAGTCTGGCTTTGTTAGCCCGGCGTACGGAGCTGCTCGAGCAATTGGCGTTGGAAATCAAGGCGCAGCACAGCAACGTTAATGTGGTATGCATTGGTCTGGATGTGGCTCAACCAGAAACCGTGCCTGCGGCATTAGAACAAGCGCACCGTGCGCTCGGTAGCCTTGATTGTGTGATTGCCAATGCGGGTATCACCGGTGTTAACCGCACCGGCAAAGGCGACTTCAGCCAGGACATTAACGTCATTCAGGTGAACCTGATTGGCGGTATGGCCACAGTGGATGCGGCCGTAAGAATATTCAGGAAGAAAAAAAGCGGCACGGTAGTGGGAATTTCCTCGGTTTCAGCGTTCAAGGGAATTCCGGGCAGCGCCGCCTATTCAGCCTCCAAGGCCGGCTTTAGCAATTATTTGGATGCCACCCGAATAGAGCTGAAAAAGCACGGTATTGAAGTGATTGCCGTACATCCCGGGTATGTGAAGACAGAGCTTACCCCGGGTATGGAAAAATTCCCTTTCGTGATTCCTGCAGACAAAGCGGCAAAGGCAATTGTAAGTGGCATTCTTAAACATCACAGCAATATCATTGTTCCGGCAATGCCTTGGGCAGTATTGGGTAAAGTGATGCCGATGCTTCCGGATAAAATTGTAGAGAAAGCATTTTAATATCGCTTGACGCAGTACGGAGCATAACCCCATGGAAGATAGTTGGTTGAAAATGGCGAAGCGGCTGCAAGCATTGGCCGTGACCGGATCGGAGTTCACTCGTGATCCGTTTGATCGTGAGCGTTACCAGGAAATATCCCATATAGCGACCACCATGCTGGGCCAGCTCGGTCAAGTGCCGGTGACCCGTATCCTGGGTTTGGTCGGTCCTATGGAAAAAGGCTATGTAACGCCAAAAGTTGAAGTGCGGGGTGCGCTCATCGAAGACGATAAAATATTATTGGTGCATGAAAAGGAAGATGGTCGTTGGACGTTACCGGGCGGCTATGCCGACGTCGGGTTGTCGGCAGCGGAAAGTGTAGAAAAAGAAGTGTTCGAAGAAGCAGGTATCAAAGTCAAAGCCCGTTATTTGTATGCCCTGCGTCATAAAGCAAAATGGGAATACGATCCGGATACCCGGGACTTTTATAAGTTGTATTTTTTGTGCGAGCGCGAACACCGCGAGCCTCTGCAGCATGGGCCGGAAACCCTTGATGCGCGTTTTTTCGCGCGCAATGCGTTGCCTGAGTTATCAACGGGGCGTGTGTTGCCCCGTGATTTATTGGATGCCTGGGATTTTTATACGCTTAGTTCAAAGTCAGCGCAGTTTGATTAACCCCGCTGTTTTACCCGTCACCTTCATCGTCATCGTCGGAGTTAGACCCATTCATACCCAGCTCCTTGATTTTACGGGTTAAGGTGTTGCGTCCCCAGCCCAGCAGCTCCGCAGCATCGCGACGCCGGCCGGCGGTGTGCTTGAGCGCAGTTTCGATCATTATGCGCTCAAAGGCCGGTACGGCTTTGTCCAGTAATCCCCGCTGACCGCGGGATAGAGCTTGATCAGCCCAGCCACGCAAACCCTGTTCCCAGTTTGATGAGGCGTCTTGTGAGCCGTGCGTTTCCAGCAGCTCAGGAGGCAGGTCATTGATCAATACTTCGCGGCCTGACGCCATTACCGTTAACCAGCGGCAGGTGTTCTCCAATTGTCGCACATTGCCTTTCCAGTCCAGCGTCATCATGTATTCTTCAGTTTCGGATAACAAAACCTTGGTTTCGACATTAAGCTCCTTGGCGGCCTTTTGCAGGAAGTGGCCGGCTAATTGCGGAATGTCTTCGCGTCGCTCATTGAGTTTTGGCAGGTGAACACGGATCACGTTCAGACGGTGGAATAAATCTTCCCGGAACTTGCCCTCTTTAACCAGCTGCTCCAGATTCTGGTGGGTGGCGGCAATAATACGAACATCCACTTTTACGGCTGTATGTCCACCAACGCGGTAGAAAGTACCGTCCGCAAGAACCCGCAGTAAGCGCGTTTGCGCATCCAGCGGCATATCGCCGATTTCATCCAGAAACAGGGTGCCGCCATTGGCTTGTTCGAAGCGCCCCTGACGTTGAGCCGCTGCGCCGGTGAACGCCCCTTTCTCGTGGCCGAACAATTCCGATTCGATCAGGTCTTTGGGGATCGCTGCCATATTCAGGGCGATGAAGGGCTTTTCGGAGCGTGGGCTGTGGCGGTGTAACGCGCTGGCCACCAGCTCTTTACCGGTACCGGATTCACCGTTGATGAGCACCGTGATGTTGGAATGAGAGAGCCGGCCAATGGCGCGAAACACCTCCTGCATGGCCGGCGCTTCGCCGATGATATCGGTATTGGTGTTGAACACGGCATCCGGAGATGTGCCTTGCTGTTCCTGGCTATGGGTAATGGCACGTTTCACCAAGGAGACGGCATCATCCAGATCAAAGGGTTTGGGTAGATACTCAAACGCACCGCCCTGATAGGATTGCACGGCACTGTCCAGATCCGAGTGCGCGGTCATGATGATCACGGGCAGGCTGGGGAAATTATCCTGGATATGCGCCAGCAAGCCGAGGCCATCGGTGCCGGGCATGCGCACATCGGTAATGACTACATCCGGTTGGGCGTTGCGCAGTTTGTTGAGCGCAGAGTCCCCGGAGTCGAAGGTAGAGGTATGGATGCCTTCTTGTGCAAGCGCCTTTTCGAGGACCCAGCGAATGGATTTATCATCATCTATGATCCATACGTGTTCTTGTCCGTGCATGGTTTATGCTCCAACGTTAAATTGCCCCTCTGGTTGTTCCAGTGGTAGCAGCAGTCTGAAAATGGTTTGACCCGGGCGGCTATCGCATTCCACCAGCCCGTGATGCTGACTTATTATTGATTGAGAAATTGAAAGTCCGAGGCCCGTGCCGCTTGCCCGGCCACTCACCATCGGATAGAACATCGTTTCCTGCATTTCCCGGCTGACCCCAGGGCCGTTATCCTCTATCTCCACCAGCACCAGCAGGCGGTGGCGGACATGGCCAATAGTGAACTGACGCAATGCCCTGGTTCTGAGTACCACGATGGGATTGGCCTGATCCTCGGACTCATTCAGTGCTTGCTTGGCGTTGCGCACAATGTTCAATATGGCTTGTATCATTTGATCCTTGTCGACCCATAGCTCGGGCAGACTGGGATCGTAATCGCGGTGAATCTGTACGCTGTCGGTAGAACCCGGCTCGCCGGTCTCTGCGCTGAGTACCGATCGCACACGCTCCAGAACTTCGTGAATGTTAGCCAGGGCAAGCTTGGGTAACTTGCGTGGCCCCAGCATCTGATCCACTAGGTTTCGGAGACGGTCTACCTCGGCAATAATGATGTCGGTGTACTCCGTCATGGCACCGTCCGGCAGCTCCCTCGCCAGCAGTTGTGCCGCTCCCCTGATTCCCCCAAGCGGATTTTTAACCTCATGAGCTACGCCCCGCACCAGTGCTCGGGTGGCTTGATGGGCGTTAAGAATGTTGTCTTCACGGCTGATGCGCATCAGACGGTCTAGTGGGCGCAGCTCCAGTAACAGACTGTGTGTCTGATTCGATGCAGTGATCGGCGTGATGGTGTAATCCATCGTAACCAGTTGTGGGTTGTTGCCGATAAATACCTGCGCCTCACGTTTGGTAAAGGGGTGCAGATCCCGTAACGCGCTTTGCAGATCCGCTTGCGTACTTTGATCGTTGTCATGAAACAGATGCTGAATCGACGTGCCGAGCAGCTGGGACATGCTTGCCGCCATGAGTTGCTCTGCTGCGGGGTTCATATACATCACACGCAAGTCATCATCCAACAACATAACCGCGGTTGTCAGGTGATCCATAAGCCGGCTGGGTAGCTCGTAATTCTTTGATACCCTTACTGTATTCACTGCTTTCATAGAACCTCGATCGTGTATATCCCGACGATGCAAGAACCAAACCAGCTGTGAATCAGAAGTTAGAGTTTGGTGCATTGATCGCAATTAAGTTAAAGGGTGCCGTCTAAAAACAGGCACTGGACTGCGCTGCCGGAGTGTTAAGCGGCAGAGTTTCGGTTATTTGCGGAGCGGTATAGGGTCAGGTGCCCCGATATGGCTCCTTCTAAGTGAAGGTAGGGTTAATCTTAGCCGAAATGAAGGGGTGGGCGTACCATTTTGGTGCGCCGTGATATTGGTGTGCCCGACTACTTGGCGTTTATATTACTTTTTTTGTGGGATGGCGCTGCGACGGATGTAAAAGGTCAGGGTATCGCTTTTTCCTACCACGTTTTCATCTTTGTCACGAACGGTCGCGGTGACCGCATAAGAGCCTCGTGCCAGATTATCGAACGGGAAATAGGTTGACCTTACCGGCTCGCTCTTCGGGATGCCGTTAAAATAGAGCTGGATGGTGTCGCCAGCGCGCAGGCTGGGGTCCAGTGATACCGATACCGTGGCCTTGCCGCCGTTATTGATGAAATTCTCATCGGGCTGGGGGGAGGTGATTTTGATGTCCTTGTATTCGAAGGCTGTTTTTTCCTGGCTTTCTTCCGGAGTATTTTTGGGTACCGGAATCGCCGGAACCGTGGCAACCGGTTTAACATCCATTTTTTCTGCACCCTTGGTAGGCTCGTCAGTGAATACGGTGTTGCCGTCTTTGTCAGTGTATTTGTATACGGTCTCGGCCTGGGCCGAAAAACTGATTACCATCACTGCGGCCAATAGGGTGGGGGTAAATCGCATGGCAGGTTCCTTTTTAATTGTTCTCTTGATTAAGACACCATATTACCCGGCATAATACAAAAAAAGCTCCCATATTCGGGAGCTTTTTCGCACTTTGGCTACCGGAGTAGCATTAAGTGTAGCTTAGCAAGAATAGTACATTTCAAACTCAACCGGGTGAGTTGTCATGTTCAGTTTCTCTACTTCGCCGCGTTTCAGATCTACGTAACCTTCAATCATGTCCTGAGTGAACACGCCGCCTTCCATCAGGAAGTCTTTGTCCGCTTCCAGTGCGTCCAGAGACATCGTCAGAGTGGAAGAAACCGTCGGGATCGCTTTGGCTTCTTCTGCTGGCAGGTCGTACAGATCCTTGTCGGCAGCGTCGCCGGGGTGAATCTTGTTCTTGATGCCGTCAAGGCCGGCCATCAACATGGCTGCGAAGCCCAGGTACGGGTTTGCAGTGGGATCCGGGAAGCGAACTTCCACACGACGTGCTTTGGGGCCGCTTACCCAGGGTATACGGATAGAAGCTGAGCGGTTACGGGCTGAGTAAGCCAGCATTACAGGGGCTTCAAAGCCGGGTACCAGGCGCTTGTACGAGTTGGTGGACGCATTGGTGAAGGCGTTGATAGCACGGGCATGCTTGATGATGCCGCCGATGTAGTACAGCGCTTCTTTAGACAGGCCCGCGTACTCATCCCCTGCGAACAGGTTTTTGCCGTCTTTAGCCAGAGACTGGTGCACGTGCATGCCGGAACCGTTGTCGCCAACCAGAGGCTTGGGCATGAAGGTAGCCGTTTTGCCGTAAGCGTGAGCCACGTTGTGAACGCAGTATTTCAGGATCTGAACTTCGTCCGCTTTGTATACCAGGCTGTTGGGACCAACGCCGATTTCACACTGTCCGGCAGTTCCCACTTCGTGGTGATGCACTTCGATGGTGAGACCCATTTGTTCCATAGCGGAACACATAGCAGCACGCAGGTCATGCAGTGAGTCAACGGGAGGAACAGGGAAGTAACCGCCTTTAACGCCAGGACGGTGACCAATGTTGGCGCGGTCAAATTCTTCGTGAGAAACCCAGGCTGCTTCTTCAGAGAAGATAGAGTACATGGAGCCGCTCATATCGGATTTCCAGCTCACAGAGTCGAATACGAAGAACTCTGGTTCAGGGCCGAACAGGGCGCTGTCTGCGATACCGGTAGACACCAGGTATTCTTCTGCGCGGCGGCCAACAGAGCGTGGGTCACGCTCGTAACCTTGCATAGTGGAAGGTTCAACGATGTCGCAACGCAGGTTCAGCGTGGTTTCATCAGTAAAAGGATCGATCACCGCAGTGGTGTCGTCTGGCAGCAGAATCATGTCGGATTCGTTAATGCCTTTCCAACCGGCAATGGAAGAGCCATCGAACATTTTACCTTCGGTAAAAAAGTCGTCTTTAACTTCAGTCACCGGCAAAGAGACGTGCTGTTCTTTACCGCGGGAATCTGTGAAACGTAGATCGACCCAGCGAACATTATTTTCTTTTATAAGATTTAGAGTCTTTGCAGACATTCTGATGTGTCCTCCGATTGGATTATAAAATTAGGGGGTTTGACCATGGGAAGCAGTCTTCTGACGAGTCCCCCCTCGGGAAGCGACAGCCCCAACCGAAACTGTTCGGGTGTGTTTGGTCTTGCCTCACAAGAAGGCAAAATATATGCCATTGGATATGGAGTTGAAAGGGGTAGTGCCCGCTTTTGGTAGTTTTTTTTCCGGACGGGCTTGTTGCACATTTTGTGGGGGGCTTGTGAGGGGGCCTGAGGCTTCATTTTGGAAAGTCTACAGGCGAGAACGCGCAAGGCGAAAAATTCATCGCCGGTGAGTGCGCTATTGTGGGGCGTTATTGCTGTTCTGCGCTTTATAATGGTGCGTTATGCTCGCTGCTGGTGCATTGCCGATACGGTCTGATAGTAAAGCCCCATGAGAAAGTGCAGGGCTAATCGCCTTCGCAAACCTCAATCACCACGGTGATATCCCGATCCGCCTGATCGGTAGATAATACTTTGTGGCCATTGACCCGGCACCAGGCAGGAATATCGTGAAGCACGCCGGGATCGGTGGCCAGGATTTTAAGATGGTCCCCAACCGGCAATTGCTGTATAGCGGTCTGGGTTTTGATTACGGGCATCGGGCACAGTAGCCCTCGGGCATCCAGTTCATGTTCGGTCATGTTTGCTCCTCCGGCCGACATCATACCAGAGTTCAGAAAGAACCGGTCTCTTGATCAGATGCAGCGCATGGTGAAATCATCATCCTTCTTTGCCAGAAAGTTGCCCACCAGGGACTGACAAAAGCCAAGGGATTCCTGCTTCGTCAAACCCCATAACAAAATGACGCCTGCCAGCTTATCCTGCACATCCTGCATATGAACATAGTGGGTGCTGGCCTGTTCCAGATTGAACATACGCTGATATTCTGACTCCATCTTGGACTTGCATTCATATTTGATCTCGGAGCAATTCGGTGAGTTCTCACAGATTTTATAAACTTCATCAATGACCGAGTTTTTCTCACACTTTCCAGTATCAAAGCGTTGTCCGATAGCAACAAGTTCGACATCCCGTTGCGGAAAATCCAGTGCATAGCGTGCTTCGCCATAGCTGATAATGCGCTCCTGAAAAGGCAGGCCATTAATGGAATAAAAATAAAGAAAAGTTACAACAATCGCGCCAAGAATTAATGAATTTTTCATGCCTGAACTTCTTGTATGTTAGGCCTTGAGCCGGGCTGGCACAGATCATTGTGTCCGGCCCGGCCGGGCTCCTGATATAGCCGACAACACTCGCTGCTGCCGACACTTCCCCCCAAATAGGACTGCTGGCTACTCTATCGATCTGGATGTTTATTGGCCAGAAAAATGGGCGTTAGGTCACTCTTTTTAACAATTCAAGGCCAACTGTTTGATTGGCTTTGGGGTTATGTCAGCGAAGGTAACCGGGTGGTTGTAATCTGTAGAGCGGGGCCGAATTCCTACGGCCCCGTCGCCACCGGCCAACCGCTGCTATCCCAAACCAAATCCGAAATTCTTAAATTCGGTTCCCCTGAATAAGCGCGATAAGCATGGTACAGGTTGTACGCCTTGTTGCCACTGAAGATTACCGAATTGTGGCCCGGTCCTTGCCAGCTGTAGTTACCGGATACGATCTGAGTGCCCCCGCCGTCCATCATGCTTCGGCCCTGTTTGTCGATGTAGGGGCCGAGTACACTGGTGGCGCGCCCTACGCGAATATTGTAAGTGCTGTTTGCGCCGTCACAGCATTTGTCAAACGAGACAAACAGATAATAGTAACCGCAGCGCTTTACGATGACGGGTGCTTCGATAGCTCCGCCGCCCCGTGATGCTAGTGAATGTACGATGTTGTCTGATCGGGATCCGTCGGGGTTTAGCATGACCATTTTGATGCCGTCCCAGAAACTGCCAAAAGACATCCAGGGGGTGCCGTTGTCGTCCACTACGATGTTGGCATCGATGGCGTTGTAGTTGTCGCGATCGGTGCTACAGATGACCGGGCCATGGTCATTCCAGCTTCCCGCGCCCATGCTGCTGCGGCTGGCGTGTCCAATGCAGGAATGGTTGCTCCCGAAAGTGGAAACGGAATAATACAGGTGAAATTGACTATTAAATCGGGAAAGGTCCGGTGCCCACAGGTTTTTCACGCCCGGCACCCGTTGTTGCCACCAGTTTGGCGAATTGCCTTGCTGGAATGCGCCAGCAGTGCCTTCCCAGTAGGTCAGGTTGGTGGAGCGTTTGCCCGGTAACACCAAGCCATCCGCTTCTGATCCGGTCTGAAGAATGTAGTAAGTGCCATTGTCTTCGATAATGGTGGGGTCGTGGGTGATCAGGTTTCCACTGAGATTGAGCGATCCGGGAGGGCTGCTTGGGTTGTACTCGCCGACATCGCAGGTGTTGCCAGTGGGTGGATCAGGCTCTGGTTGCGGGTCCGAACCGGGTGTGGGGTTGTTGAACGCCAATACGGTAATTGGCAATAAAAGGCTGCTGAGTAGAAAAAGGGCGCGCATGGGGTAGGCTCCGTTGGGGGTTCCGTTTGTGCTTTTATTGGTGTGTTTATTCTGGTGGCGTAGTCAATTTAATTAAGCACACCGGATGCTGGTGTATTTGGAGCAGGTTTTCATGCGGGGACGAGGGGGGTGGCTATAGTCAGTGGTAAATTGGCCGGATCGACTTTGATCCGGCGGACTTCGACCGAGACGCCATGCCCCCTGACAGGACGGTGTATAGGAGCGTCCGAGCTCTGTGAAGTTGCGGTTATAAACGTGGTTCATTTGCAGGCGGGTGCTAATCAGGTCTGTCCAGATCCGGTCCCAGCTAAGATTCAGCCGGTTGGGCGACATGTTTGCACCGGACAGATCCGAATCCACGGTGCCGTCATTATCGGAATCGTATTCGCCGCGAATAAAGGAGGAACGTAAACCAACGGTGTCCACTTCCGATGCGAACCAGTTCAGGACTAATTCAATGCCGTCTATTTCTGTCTTCTCACGAGCCACGCTGTAAATGTCGAATACGCGCCAGTTGTCATTCAGTCTATAGGTCGCGCCGTGGAGTACTTCAACCCGTTCCAGCATTAGCGGGTCAATGGTATAGCCGTCACGGGAACCGTCCCGCAGTGGATTGCTTTGGGGTACACCATCAACCAGATATAAGGGGTCGCGGCCGCGAAGGGTTTCACCATAACCGGTGAGCTTTTGGCGGCTGGGAGCAAAGCTGGGAATCATGTTACCCAGAATCGTGGAAAGGTCTGGGTTGATGTTGATTTGTTGGTCCAGCTCGTCGTCATCAATCACGGTGACCGTGTTGGGAATGGTGCTGAGTGGTTTTTCGGCCCGGTTTGCGGTAACCACCACTTGTTCCATTTTGGTTTTGGCTGAATGGGTTTCTTGATCGTCGTTGGCCAGGCCCGGCTGTGTGGCGCCCAAAGCAGAAGCCCCGGCTAACACAAATGATATAGATTCTTATTTGCATTTGGGGCGGTAGTGTATAGAATGCGATTAAGTGACGATTGCGTGATGGGCATACCAAGCGTAAATCGGCGTAGCGCTTAACGAGTAATTGGTAGGTTAACTAAAGAGCGGAGAGCTTTTGTGAAATTTATCTGTGACCATCACCGTGAAATCTATTCCAGTGATCCTCAGGCAGCACTGAATTTTTGGACCAAAACGTTATGCTTGGCCAGACAACGGGCGGTTCAATCCTTATGGGGGGAGGCCAGCGTTATCTATGGTAACGCTTTTGAAGCGGCTGAAATCCTGTTAAATGGTGATGATTGCGATCAGCGGGCTGTGGCCCGTTATCTGCAAACCTCGGCCGAATTCGCTTACGCGTTACGCAAAAATACCTGTGTCAGTGAAGTCGGGCAGTTGATCGCATTGGTGCGTAACCGGCTTTGCGAGATGATCCCGTTGCAGGAACTGGATTCCCGCTTACAACCTTTACTGGATATGACAGTGCGTCCGGAAGTGGAAGTCAATGAAGAAATAGAGCTGGCCCTGGTAATGGAAGTGGGGCGATCCCAGACACTGCACTAGTATCATGGGCGGCATTAACTTCGGCCCGGTGTGGTGCCGAAATGCCGCCTATAGGCAGTCACAAAATTGGAAGTGTGGTTGTATCCCGCCAGGTAGGCGGCCTCTCCGATGCTCATTTCTTCACGCTCCAGCCCTTTGCGCACCCATTCCATTCTACGGTGGCGTATGTAGTCCGCCACGGTGCGCTTATATTGGCGTTTGAATTGTCGTTGCAGGGTGCTGACACTCATACCGGAATGGCACGCCACCTCGCCGATACCGGCAATGGTGCTGAGATTGGCTTCGATGTAATCGCGGGCACGGTTCAGGGCCCGTTGGTTGGGGCAGTTGTCCTGCTGATCCGTTAGGCGCGACAGGGAGTCTGCCAGAATTTCCAAAGCACGACTTTCTATCAATAAACTCTGTTGTAGTGCCGTCGGGTAGCTGGGGTTCAGAATCTGTTCGGCCAGCGCAATCAGGCGGCGTGAGGCCTGCCAGGAGACCAGGTTAGTCGGTCCTTTTAGTAGATTGGAAGTCTGGTCTATTAATAGGGCGTCGTTGCCGATGTATCGTTCAAGCCAAGAGCTGTCCACCGACACATTAATTTTCCGTAGGTAGCGGCCCTGCCGGACGCACCGCTTTAGGGTTCGGGGTTGGTTGCCGAACAGGGCAAAGCATTGCGGTGTCCGGCTGTCACGCACATCAAAGTAGTGGCGTTCGCCGTTGGCAAAGAACTCCAGTTCGCCGTTCAGAATGGCTGTCACCCCAATGCCGGGTGGCAGTTCGAATTCGGAATCCACATCGGCCAGCTCGGTGGAGTCACAGGTGTGAATCATCATGCCGGAATCGTAGCGTGCCAGCATAAAGCTGCCCTGCAGCACATTGTTGTTACCGCTTCCAGACCGAATTCTGGGTTCGCGAACGGCGACACCGGCATTGCCGGCAAGCCCGTTCAGGGTTTCCATATTGACGCAGTCTGATGATTTCACGGTCACTGACGATCTCTCACATTCAATTGGCGATTTTGCATAACAGTTAGCACTGCATCTGCCGCCGGTTTTTTATACCATAGATGATAATGAATCTCATTTTTATTATGTAAATCGATTTGCTGTTATTTGGGAGTGGGTATGAACAAAAGTCATGTTTTGGGGCCTTTGCTGGTCGGTGTTACTGGGATGAGCAACCCGCTGATGGCCCAAGAAGACGCTGCAACACTGGACGCGGTGCAGGTCTGGGGTACGGAGGTGCATACTTCATCGGTGGATTTGGATGATGAGGCCATCGCCATTCGGCAATCCGACCATATTAGTGATTTGTTGCGCCCGCTGCCGGGTGTCGATGTGGGGGGCGCTCATTCCCTCAACCAGCGCATTACCATCCGCAGCATGGACGATAAGGATTTGAACATCACCATTGATGGCGCTAATCAGAATAACTATATGTATCACCATATGGGTAACCTGCAGATCAACACCAATATCCTCAAATCCGCCGAGATTGCGGTGGGGAATAATTCGGTGGTGAACGGTGGTTTGGGTGGCGCAGTGCGCTTTAAAACCAAATCCGCCGATGAACTGTTGATGCCGGGGCAGCAGGTGGGGGCTCATCTCAAATACACGTTTAACAGCAATGCGTCGCAAAGTTATTCGGCAACCGGTTATGGCAATATCACGGACAGCATCGATATTCTTGGTTATTACAATTTGATAGAGCGCGATAATTTTGAGGTGGGTGGTGGCGAAATCAGGGATTTTCAAGACAACGTGGTGCCTGGCACTGATGGCACGGTACGCGGTTTGGAGGGTGAGCTTGATGATGCCCTGATTAAGTTGGGTTGGGATATAACCGAAGGCCAGCGTTTGGTGTTGGGGTACGAAACCTACACCGATGAAGGAGATTACAGTTACCGTCCGGATATGGGCTTGTCGACCGACCTGGCCATTGCGGTGGGCCTGAATACTCCGCTTGAGTTTCCTACGGAATATACCCGCGATACCCTGACCCTGAATTACGATGTCGAAGTCGGGGAAAGCACTTTTTTTGAAACCACGGTTTTTCAGAATACCAGTGAGTTCTGGCGCGATGAAAGTGGCCTGTCCCAGTCGACCGCAGGTTTTATTGCAGCCTCTGCAGCGATTACCCAAGGCGAAGCCGATAACACCGGTATCAAAATTCTCGGTAAAACTGAAATCGACGGTACTATTACCCACGGCCTGGTATACGGGCTGGATAGTGTGAAATACGAAACCAATTACCGCTCACAACCGCTGTCCGGTGGCTTGGTGGAGTCCAATGAAGAAGCCACGGATTCGGCGCTGTATATCGAGGACAAGATTGGTTTCGGTAACGGTATTTCGGTAACGCCGGGAGTGCGCTATAGCGTATACGATATAGAATCCACTGTGGTCACCGAAACCTACGATGACGTAACCGGAGCGTTAGCGCTGGAATACGAAGCTGCCAATGGCTTTTCGGCGCGGGCCAGCACCACGCAGTTATTCAAAGGGCCGGAACTGGGTGAAATATTTGTCGGTGCCGGTATTGATGACGCACCTAACCCGGATATTGAAGCGGAAACCGGATATAACCACGAGCTGTTTTTTGGTTTTCAGGAAGCGGCCTGGAGTCTGGATCAGTTCAGTATGGGGATTACCTTCTTTCAGACTGAGATAGACGGCTACATTTACGATTATGCAGCGTCGCAGACCACTGGCTTTTCCGGTAAGGATAATGTGGGTGATATGACCAACGAAGGGTATGAAGCTTACATTGGTTTTGATTACCGTAACCTGAGTGTGCTGTGGACCTATGCCCGCGCCAACAGTGAGTTGTCTGCTTTTGCTGAATACAGCTATCTGCAAGGTGCACGTCTGGACCGTGAACAGGGCAACAGCCGTAGCCTGAGCGTGGATTATTTTGTGGCATCACGGGACCTGAATTTGCATTGGGATATGCAATTGGTGAATGATCTGCCGGCGGGGGCTGATCTGGACGGAGCCTCTTTTGATAATGCCAAAGAGGGGTATATGGTGCATAACATCTCGCTGCGCTGGACGCCGGCACAATGGGAGGGGCTGGATCTGACTCTGGGGGTGGATAACCTGTTTGATGAATACTATGCATCACAATCTTCGCGTACCGGGCTATCCAAGCATCCGTTGTTCGGCGATTTGTTCCTGCTGGATTATGAGCCGGGTCGCAATGTGAAGGTGTCAGTGGGTTATCGGTTTTAAATGAAATTGTTCCAACAGGTTGATAAATGAGTTTAATCAGTAGCGGGATTAACGCAAAGTTAAACAGCACAGGGCAGGCCTTAACCAGACTGTTCTGCGTTTTTATTTTAGGGGTTGTGCTGTCAACGCAGGTGAAGGCTGCTCCGGTCACGGTGACCGATATCGTGGGCCGTAAAGTCACGTTGTCACAGCCGCTAGAGCGTTTTGTGATGAGTGAAGGCCGCTATGTAATGGCGTTGGCATTGGTGCGTCCCGGTAATCCGGTTAGCGGATTAAAAGGCATGATGCAGCCGGTGTCCTGGGCTTATCCGAAATTGGAAAAGCAAGTGTTCGAACGCTTCCCCGAGGCTAAAGACATTGCGCTGTTCGGTGCTAATGACCAAAGCAGCCTGTCGGTGGAAAAGCTCATTGACCTGAAACCGGAAGCCGCCATTTTCGGTATTCAGGATCACGGGCCGGGCTCCAAAAATAAAGAACTGCTGGATCAGCTACAGGCGGCGGGGATTAAAGTTATCTTTATTGATTTCAGAATGGACCCTCTGCATAACACACTGCCCTCCCTGAAGATTCTCAGCCAGTTATTTGCGTCCGAACAGCACGCAAAAAAATACATCGATTTTTACCAGAAAAAGCGCGATCACATCGCCGCTACGGTAGCTAACACCAAAACAAAACCCGGTGTATTTCTGCAAGCCCATCCTGGCCGCTTTGATTGTTGTGTGGGAATGGCCGACGGGATGTTAGGGCCGTTTGTGGGCTTTGCCGGTGGTAATAACATTGCTGACGCAGTGGCCCCTGGTCCGGTTTCCAAACACACGATGGAATTTTTATTGGTTGAAGATCCGGATGTGTGGATCGGTACTGCATCCGCCAGTCCGGACGATTTTGCCAAAGGACAGAATGGCGTGACCCTGGGGTTGGGAGTGGACCGCGCGACTGCTCAAAAAAGTCTGGATCAATATCTGTCGTCGAAAGAGTTTCAGGCGTTAACGGCAGTGCAAAAAAAGCGCGCCCATGCAATTTGGCATAACTTCTATAATTCCCCGCTCAATATCGTGGTGCTGGACGCGTTCGCCCGCTGGATTCATCCGGAGTTATTCCCCGACCTGGACCCGGAACACACGATGTCCACTATTTTTGCGCAGTATTTACCATTCGATTGGTCCGGTAGTGCGACCTCAACGAACAGCCGATAGTTATTAAGCCTGCGATGCAATCAGACTCTCTTCAATCCCGGTACCGGCAACTTTGGTTGCGGCGGGCAACTATTGTGTCGGGATTATTGCTGGCAATCGTATGTAGCTTGTTGTTGGATGTTAGCGCCGGGCCAGCGCAATTGGGCTTGGCTGATGTGTTCAAGGGCATCATCGCTCCCGACAGTTTATCATTACGTCATCGTATTATTCTGATTGATGTGCGACTGCCGGATGCATTAATTGCGTTGGCGGTGGGTGCAGCGTTGGGGCTGGCCGGCATTGAAACCCAGACTGTATTGAATAACCCGATGGCCAGTCCTTTCACTCTGGGAATTTCTTCTTTTGCTGCGCTAGGGGCCAGTATAGCGATTATCGTGGTGCCCGCTGTCGGCATGGAGGTGGGCGCGGGCTTGGTATTTGCGCTGCCCGCACTCGCGCTGTTTTTTGCGTTGCTTTGCGGTGGCCTGGTTTTGATATTTTCCCACCTCACCGGAGGGGCCCGTGAAAGTATTATCCTGCTAGGAATGGCGTTGTTTTTTTTGGGTAATGCGTTAACTGCAGCCATTCAATATGTGGGCAGTGCAGAAGCGGTTCAGCAAATCGTGTTCTGGAGTATCGGTAATTTGACGAAAGCGGGTTGGACGGAACTGCTTATTGTGTCTGCCTGTGTCGGCATAATCTTGCCCTTCAGTATGCAGCACGTGTGGGTTATGACGATGATGCGGGCTGGTGAGGCGCAGGTGATGAGCCTGGGTTTGAACGTTCCGCGCATCCGTATGCTGGTGATTGCCCGTATATCGGTTTTAAGTGCTTTTGCGGTGTGCTTTGTGGGTGCAATCGGTTTTGTAGGATTGATCGGACCCCATATCGCGCGGTTATTACTGGGTGAAGACCATCGCTTGCTGGTGCCGGGTGCCGCAATGTGTGGTGCGTTGATTCTGTCTCTGGCGTCGTTTTTATCCAAAATACTGATACCGGGAGCCATCGTTCCTGTGGGTATCCTCACCGCGATTATCGGGGTACCGGTATTTGTGCTGTTGGTGTTATCCCGGCGCAGCAGGTTGTAATGATGTTCTGTGCTGAGCAAATTCAAGTGTTTTACGGAAAGCAGCAACGACTGTTTGATGTCAGTCTGCCAGCCCCGGAAGAGGGCGATGTGATTGGTCTATTGGGGCCTAACGGTGCAGGCAAGTCGACGTTAATGCGGGCGTTGGCGGGATTTCAGAAGTATCAGGGAAAGATCGAGTTTGACTCCGACCTGCAAGCGCAGCTGGCGTATATGCCACAAAATCCGCCGCAAGAATCGTCTCTACTGCCCTATGAGCTGCTGTGGAGTGCGATCCGGTCGTTAGGCCTAGCCTGGTCGGACCAGCAGCTTGCAGGCAAAATAGAGGTGCTTTTCCGGCGCCTGGGTTTGAGTGAAGTGGCGATGTCACCTATGTATTCCTTATCCGGAGGTAAGCGGCAGTTGGTGGGGTTGGCGATGGCCCTTATCCGCGACCCGGCGATCATGTTACTGGACGAACCGACCTCAGCACTGGATCTGCATTGGCGTATGGTGGTTCTGGGGCTGGTACAGGGCCGGGTCAAGGAGCAGGGTGGCATGGCGATTGCCGCTCTACACGATCTGGATCTGGCGGCGCGCTATTGCAACAAGCTGGTTCTGCTGAAGCAGGGCCGGGTGATAGCGGTGGGCACGGTTGAAGAGGTGCTGACACCGGCTTATATAGCGGAAGCATTTAACGTTGAAGCCCGGGTTGAGTGTGGCAGCCAGGGTTTCCCCATGGTGGAAATTATCCGGCCGTTATAACCCTAATGAATCCCTATTGGTGTGGTGCCCGTTTTCGGGCATTGCTTGGCGCGGGAATTAGCCCCGGGGCTGAGTTGGTGCGGGGCGCTGAAATCAAACCCGCTTGTTGCATTCACTTATTCCGCGATTTTTACCGGCTTTGATTTAAAAACACCGGTTTGGATGCTGTTGGTCGGAGATTTACTTCGCATTTGCAAAGGTGGATCGTTTTTTGCCTGTCTCTTCAAAATACCAATATAGTGCAAGGCGGATAGCCGAGGAAAAAGACCAATGAGTGGAAATTCAGCCCGAGTTCAAGCGATTAACGAGATTACCAAGCGTGTACCTATGTCGGTGGAAATGCCGGACACCTTGAAATCGATCTGGGCGTGCGATGTATTTAATCTCGCGACCATGGAAGATTCCCTGTCCAAGAAAGCGTTCAAAGCTATTAAGAATACCGTGCAGACAGGGGCCGCTTTAGACCCCGCGACCGCGGATGTGGTCGCCGCTGCCATGAAAGACTGGGCAATGTCGAAAGGGGTAAAGTTCTTTTCCCATATATTCTATCCCATGACCAACGCAACCGCTGAAAAGCACGACGGTTTTATAATCACCAATGCGGATGGCGCGGCCATAACCGAATTCACCGGAAGCTTATTAATAAAAGGCGAACCGGACGGATCCTCTTTCCCTAATGGCAGCCTGCGCATGACCAATGCCGCCCGCGGCTATACTGCCTGGGACCCGACCAGTCCGGCTTACATCATGGAGACCGACAACGGTGCTACCTTGATGATCCCCAGTGTATTTATGTCCTGGACCGGAGAAGCACTGGACAAGAAAATCCCCTTGTTGCGGTCGAATTGCGCGATGAATGAAGCGGCGCAAAAAGTGTTGTCACTGATGGGGGAAACGGAGATTGCGACACTGAATTCCAGTTGCGGTGCCGAGCAGGAATACTTCCTGGTAGATGCTTTGTTTGCCAACGCCCGGCCGGACTTGCTGTTGGCAGGACGTACTTTGTTTGGTGCAGCACCCGCCAAAGGCCAGGAGTTTGATGACCATTATTTTGGGGCCATACCTGAGCGGGTTCAGGTATTTATGCAGGACTTCGAAAACAAATTGTATCGCCTGGGCATTCCCGCCAAAACTCACCATAACGAAGTGGCGCCCGGACAGTTCGAAATCGCCCCGTACTTTGAGTCGGCCAACGTCGCATCGGACCATCAGCAATTGATGATGACCATTTTGAAGGTGACAGCCAAGCAGCATGGCTTTATGTGTTTGTTACACGAAAAGCCGTTTGCCGGTGTGAACGGTTCGGGCAAACATGTGAACTGGTCTGTGGGTAATGCGACCCAGGGCAACCTGCTTGATCCCGGTAATACGCCAAACGAGAACCTGAACTTTTTGTTGTTCTGTGGTGCGGTAATCCGCGGTGTACACACCTATGGACCGCTGTTGCGGGCGGTTATTGCTACTGCCTCCAATGATCATCGGCTGGGCGCCAATGAAGCACCACCCGCCATTATTTCAGTCTATTTGGGCGATCAGCTTGAAAAGCTGTTTCTGGATATCAAAGAAGGCAAGCTCGAAGCCACCGCCAGTGGTGGTTTGATGGACCTGGGTTTGGATCAGATCCTGAAATTCGAACGCGATCCGGGTGATCGTAACCGAACCTCGCCCTTTGCATTTACCGGAAACCGTTTTGAATTTCGTGCAGTGGGATCGTCTCAGTCTGTATCCGGCCCCCTGGTTGCTATGAACACCATCCTGGCTGACTCACTGGAGTGGGTAGCGGACCAGTTAGAGAAAGCGTTAAGCACCGATTCGAATCAGGTCTTGGCTGTGATCACTGTGCTCAAAAAACTCATGGATGAGCACGGCAACGTGGTGTTCGGTGGGGACGGGTATTCTTCTGAATGGCATACCAAAGCGGTGGAAGAGCGCGGCTTGAAAAATCTGCCCACTTCAGCCGATGCCCTACCGTATTTGCGTGATCCCTCCATCGTAGAATTGTTTGAAAGCACCGGTGTGTTAACCCCGGTGGAATTAAAAAGCCGCTTTGATGTTTATGCTGAACAGTACATATTATCTATCGAAGTAGAAGCCAAGTTGGTGATAGATATGGCCAAAACCACGATTTATCCCACAGCTATGAGCTATTTGTCGGATTTACTGGCGGTGGTATCAGAAGGCTCCGGGTTAGGCATCACTGTGGACGCCAGCACGGCCAAAACCATTGCGGAAGAAAGCAATGCCATGATGACAGCCGTAGCTGAACTCAGTGATGCCCTGGCGCAACACGATTTCGATTCTACGGATGCCCATATGAATCACTGCGCCTTTACTATCCGGCCGTTGATGGACAAAATCCGGGAGCATGGTGATCTATTGGAATGCGAAATTGCCGACGAGTTATGGCCTTTGCCGAAATATCGGGAGATGCTGTTCATTAAATAAATTTTTATGCAGTTCTATTAATCTATAAATCGCAGTGCTTGTTATAATCCCTCGTTTGATTTCAAATTAATACTCAAAATAAGAATAAAAACGGGGGAAGTCATGGGCAAAAAATGGGGGTTGTGCGCGATTTTGATTTTGGCTTTGATTGGGTGCGACCACGGGAAAGATCTGCCTTTGATAAGTCGTTATATTGCAAAGAATGTGTGTGGTGCAATTTGGCAGGAAGGATACAGTGAATCTGCAGCGATTGATTACGTAAGTAACATAGCACCGCCGTTAAAAAATAGCTGGACGATTATGGTGGCAGACCAGGCTTCGGTATCGGTTCGTAATAATTGGTTTGCCTGGTTAAACATCGAAACTGCGATGCCCATCGTATCCGAGGAAGTGAGTGTGTGCCGCAATGACTACGCTGGTGTTTCCAGGCAAGCCAGCACACACAACGATAGCCCGCAGAAAATAACTTCCTATGTAAAAGCCGAGTTTGTGGACGTTACCAACCAGCACAGTGAGATACAGAATTATCTGAAACAGGTAATTGCCGTGGGAGCACCGGAACACACCACGGCCATCTTGGTGCTACACCGAAATCAGGTGGTGGGGGAAGTGTATCGTGATGGCATTGGCGCTGCCTCTGCGTTAAAAGGGTTTTCAATGTCAAAAAGTTTTGCCAACCTGTTGGTGGGTAGGTTGGCAGATCAGCAGAGATTGAACGTGAATGAGCCGATGCTGTTGGCTGATTGGTCCACTGACGAGCGCGGCGCAATTAGCTGGGATGACAGCTTGCGGATGAGCAGTGGATTGTTGTGGCATGAAGCTGCAATCGGGGCGGACAATGACCAGGGGCAAATGCTTTACAATAATCCGGCGCCGTCTGTTTATGCCAGAACTAGACCCTTGGCGGTACAGCCTGGCTCTGAATTCAATTATTCCAGCGGCGATTATATGAATATCGCCACAGGCCTGGTGCAAATGCGGGATTGGTTTGATCCCGGTTGGTATTTGGGTGAGACATTCGCACTGGAATACGGGCCAACCGGCCAGATACCTTTATTAGCCGAAGGTGTGTATCTTACCACTCGCGGCTGGGCGGCAATGGCATCGCTATATATGCATGGGGGCATATTGGCAGGGCAAAGGGTATTGTCCGCGGAGTGGGTTGATTACAGTCTCCGACCCAGCGCCACCAATTTTGATTACGGCGCGGGTATCTGGTTGAACCGCGGGCAATCGTTGTTTCCTGGTTTGCCCGCGGATACGTTTGCGTTTATTGGTTCCTACGATCGCTACACCGTTGCACTGCCGCAGCACGATGTAGTGGTGGTGCGGTTTGGTTTTAGCGCGCAGCCCGGTGATTTCGATATGCAGGACTTTATTCTGAATATATTGGACCGATTACCACCGGAGTAGAAGGAAGTCCCGAATTTCGAATCTGCGATATTAATCCAGCTCAAACTCCATCTTCGTGAGTAACCGGGAGGTTAAATCCTGTTGCGCCGATGAACCGAAGAGATAAGCTCCAACATTTCTGTCTTGTTTAAGATGGTAATCCAGCCAAGCGGTGAAATAGCGGCGGGATAAGCGTTGCAAATGATCTGTTGTGTCAATCAATGCACTGCAATCGAAAGATTGCCCCCCCGTGTTGGCGATACTGGATGCGTCATTAAAACCGACGTGGTTGCCACCATTGATATTGATCACCTGTTTCGGGCTGAAATCCAAAGCATCATAAAATGCGATGGCGTCTTTATCGCCGGTTATGCAGTCATAGTTAGCTGCGTGAATTTGCAGCGGAGTCTTTACCGCAGTCTCGCCGGGGATCGGAAAATCGCTCAGTGTTGCGTTGCTGCCAGAGCTTGCGGGGTTAATTGCCGGAGCGAGTGCCACGGCCGCACTCAGATCCATATAAACAGCCGCTTTAATCGTTGCTGCGCCGCCCAGTGAATGGCCCATGATGGCTCGTTTGCTTAGATCGAGGTGGGTGTACAGCGGGCTGTCCGGGTCATTGTTTTCTTTTTCCAGGGTCTCGAAGGCGCTGGCAAACCCCGCTTCGTGTTGAGTGGTTTTGAAAGTGAAGGGCATGGGAACCGTAAAAATAAGCACGGTGTAACCGTGGGATGCCAGATGATTGCCAACCCACGTATAGTATTGCTTTCGGGCACCGAGGCCGGGTGAGAATGCGATAGCCGGTGTGTTGTCTGCCTGTTCCGGGTAGTAAATTGTGGCGCCGTATGATCCTCTGTCATTGTTGAATCCGGTATCAAATGTCCTGACCGAATACGAGCCCGGTTCATCCAGTGCCGTTGGCTCGGGGGTGGTCTGCGGCGGTGGGCCCGGATCGATGGGCTTCTGGCAGCCACTGATAAAAGATAACGCGAACATGATAAGGCTAATCCAAATATAGGGACGAGCCGTTTTTTTTAAAATCGCTTTCATGGCAGGTAAATCCTTCAGTTGTATTTATTATTGTTTTTTCTTGGTTGTGTCGATATTCAATTTGTAGGCTTATAAGTGGGTGCTGTGACCCATAACCCCAGTGTACATTGGGCCCAGGCACAAAGTCATGGTCCAGGGTACAAGGGATTGATCAGGCTGTGGTGCAACGAATTCGTTTACGCTTTAGGATAAATTACGGATTGCTTTATTCAGGTTTTGTCTTGCCCGAACCTCCAAGTGATTATGAAAGTAGTCTGTGTGGTATATTCGTTCGCGATCAACAAAGCCTTGCAATATTTCCTTTCGCTTAGCTTTATATAGCGGTTCTGGCACCCATTTATATTCTTCGCGAACATTACATTCAAACTGTTCGTAAGCGGATTCCGGGCTGCCCAGAATAGTCAGGTCGATATCCACCATCAGGGTTTCGTCTGCCTGCTTCAAGCTCGCACAGTGGAGGGTCGCCATAATCAGATTGTGCACCCGGTCAATGCGGTCTTGTATTACGGCATGTTGTTTTAAAAAACCCGCAGCCCAATCGGCACTGTCCAGTTCGTTGCTGGATGACACCGGGTTATAGATGGCGTCGTGAAACCATAACGCCAGCTCAATTTCATCCGGCTGTTCTGCCAGATACTGTACGCAATCCAGCTGTTTTAGTGTGGCATCAATATGGATTGGGTTGTGATAGTGGCGGTGTGGTTCGGAGTAGGATTTTAGTAGAGCATCAAAGGTGTTCTTGTTAGGCGGTAGTTGTAGCCGCTGCATCAATTGTTTCCAGCGTTGGAAGTCCATATAAATTCTCGGTATGAAAGCCTGTGCAGTAAGAAAATTTGTGCCGTCAGGATGGTCCGGCTTCGTTAATCAAAACGGAGTAGCATCGTCTGGAGTAGAGCCAAACGCCGTTTACTTTGATCAGCTCATCTTCGTAGCACCCGGTAATTTTTTTTACGCTGCCGGTTTTAAGCAAGAGGATTTCCCGACAGTATAAGCGGGCGGTGGCACTGTTGTCGTGTGCGACAATGGAACCGATTTCTGAAAAGAAAGCCATCCTTTCCAGGTTTTTCCATAGCCCATCCCATTGCGCTTTGAGCATGGATTTTCCCTGGATTTTTTTTCCAAATATTTCCCAAACGGCGGCGTCACTGAAATTGGCAAGCCAGGCTTCGGCATCCTGCTGAAATACCGCGTCACTATAAGCGCCGTATCGTTCACGAATAAGTGTTCGGTCTTCAATTGATCCTGCAAACATTAAACGTCTCCATCTTATTGTTGATTGCAGGCCAGTATGGCATGGGTTGGATGCAGCTTACAGTAGGGTGTGGATCAGTTGTCGGAAGTTGGGTGCGTGGATTATTTGAATGGCTTATTTAAGAGTCATGCGCACCCATTATTCAGCCTCATCCATTTCATCCATAATGCGATGACGTTCCTGGTGATAACGCTCTTCGTCGTGGAGGTCTTTCCAGTACGGCACGGCATAGATCATGGCTTTGGGCACCTTATGTTCTCTCACCACATAGTTGCGGATCGCGATGACCTGTGCATTTTCACCGGATACCATTACCGAGGGTGTGCCACGCAGCCATGCCAACTCTTGAACGGCGTCTATCAACAGCCGGCTTTCACCGGCCCGACCCTGTTCCCGCACCAACCAGCGCAATTCGATTCCCGGCGGGTGCGGCGTTTCAATTTCTTCGTTCGCCGCACCAACTTCAATCAGCGCGTAGCCTGTGGCGTGCGGCGGCAACGAATCCAGGGCCGCTGCGAAAGCGGCATAAGAGCTCGGGTCGGCGACGAGTAAATACCAGTCTGCACCGGGTTTCACTCGCTTCGGTCCACCCGGTCCTGCTAATCCCACCGCATCACCGGGTTTGGCACTCTCTGCCCATAGTGATCCGGGCCCTTCGCTGTGCAGTACAAAATCCACGTCCAGCTCACCTTGCTCCGCGCGGAACTGACTGACGCTGTAGGTGCGGGTAATGGGGCGTTCATCTGCGGCTGGCCAGACTGGGCCATCCGGGCCCAATGTGGGTAGTTTCGGCACTGTTTGGTGAGCACGGGGAAACATCAGTTTGATGTGGTCGCCGCGGCTATCCTCGGGAAACTCATTGAGCTCTGTGCCGCCCGGTTTCGTCCCCAAAGTAATACGGACTAATTTCGGATTCAGTAAAGTGGAGCGGACCACCTGCAAAGGTCGGGGCGGTAAACGGCGAGGTTTGGACATTGAACTTTCTCTTGATCGGAGCCGGGCTGAATTTAGGTCAGGGTCAAACTATAAATGATAACTATTATCATGTATAGTTCTTCACCCACTCTTTGGGTTTGAGTCAAAACATTCGTCGTCGGTGGGGCCGTGTCAGCGGGTAGTAGAGTTATGAATAAAAAACGTCTTTGGTTTCAATTGCATGGCTGGTTCTCCCTGCCGATCTGGTTGCTGTTCGCCTTTATTTGTATCACCGGTACGTTGGCTGTTGTGAGTCATGAAATAACCTGGCTGATCCATCCTGAAGCGCGCGCCGAAAACCCGCAGAACTTGCCTGCAAAGCCGTTGCCGGAGTTGAAAGCAGCGGTTGAAAAAGCCTATCCGGGCGCGGATGTGGGTTTGGTTTATACCATGGAGCCCTATCTGGTCACGGCGTTGAGCTTTACCACGAAAGAGATACCTTCTGCGTTCGCTTATGTGAATCCTTATACGGCAGAAATACAGGGTATGAGTCAGGGCATCACACTGATCGGGTTTTTGCGGGGGCTTCACGGTTGGCTGCTGTTTCCGTGGCAGAACAGTTATAGCGTCGGATACTATCTGGTGGGGGCCATGTCCTTTGTGGTGTTAGGGGCGTTGATCACCGGCTTGGTGGTGTATAAAAAATTCTGGCGCTCCCTCACTCAACCCCGTTTGCGTAAAGGCAAGGGGGCGCGCATTTTGCTGGGTGATCTGCACCGCTTAGGCGGTGTATGGTCGATCTGGTTTTTATTGATTATGGGGTTCACCGGGTTCTGGTATCTGGTGCAGGGAATTCTGTGGCATAACGGTATAGATATCTGGCCCCATGAAGATCCAATGAAGCTGGGCTCGGTTCCGGTAACGGAAAGTCTGGCACCGACACCGGTTACCCTTTCCGATGCGATGGAAAGCGCGTTGGCTGCGGTTCCGGAACTGAGACCCGCCAGTATCAATCTGCCGGAGCACAATCGCGATTATTATACGTTTAGCGGTTATGGCGATTCGTTCTTCTTTGATCGTTATTCCTATCAGGTCAAGGTCAATCCCTGGAGTGGAGAAGTCAGCGCCATTCGTACTCCATCGACTATGAATTTTGTGCAAACCATGTCGCATCTCGCGGATCCTTTGCATTACGGCACTTTGCTGGGCCCGTGGACCAAAGCAATCTGGTTTATTTTCGGTCTGATACTGAGCGGCATGTCAATCAGTGGCTTTATGATTTACAGCAAGCGCACGGTGAAAGCAGGACGCAGTAAAAAGCCGGTTCGTGAAACGCCAAGCAATATTGCACCGGGTGTTTCAGAGCCTGTGGAGGGGGTGCAATAATGACCAAAGCTAAACGCACGTTATGGCACAAATCCCGTTATTGGCTGAATGGGTTGGTGATCATTGCGCCGGTGTATTTTTTATATACGTCTTTGACGCCACCGGCCCTACAGGAAGCATGGGAAGAGCAATCCATCGGGCCCTTCACTGCGACACCCACGCCGGCAAATGGTGAGCCGCCGTACCTGCACGACGGGGAATCAGTAAAAGATTTCAGTGTGAAATTTTGTGATGGCTGCGTGGAAAAAATCCGTTATGCGTATATGAGTGTTGGTGAGCGGCCAGCACCGATACCGCGAGGCGGAGAAGGGATATTGCATGGTAATAGGGTAACGCAACACGTGCATGCACCATATCCTGCGGAGCTGAACGCAGCAGATAAACTGTGGGTTTCGGTGCAGGAGTGGAATGGCAAAATTCATCATGGCGGCTGGTCACTGGATACCCATGCTGCGGTGGGGCAGGCAACAGGCAAGGCGTCCTCAGCAGACCAAGTGGTACAGCAGTAAAGCGGATTATCCGGCGCAATAAAAAGCCCCGCTTTCGCAGTGGGGCTTTTCAGTTTACAGCAGTTCAGAAGTTATATCGTGCGTTTCCGGTGACGTTCAAACGCTCGCCATAGGTGCAGTCAGAACCTTCATTAAGACTTTCATATTTACCCCGGATGGATGCGGCCTTTTTTCTTCCAGTTCCAATAAAGTGTTCCCAATTTTTGCGCTCATCGCAAAGTACTCCTTAGTAAATCAAGGAGGCCAATGCCAATGATGAATATCATCAATTATATTTGTTGGGTTTCTGACCCCTTTGGCGGGAGCGGCGCGCTTCCTGCCCTTATTGGGCAGGTTCCGTCACAAACCCTAGCTTATCGATTCCTGCGCGTTGGATAGCGGCCATCACCTGCACCACATTTTCATAGGGCACGGTTTTATCGCCCCGCAGGTGAATTTCCGGTTGCTTGGTTTGCTGGGCCGCTGCCGCCAGGCGTTGCTCTAACTCTTCAAAATTCACAACATCTTCGTTCCAGTGAATCTTGCGGTCGTCGGTCACGGCGATACTGACCGTTTCCGGCTTGATTTCGTTGGGTGTGTTGTCTGCCTGGGGCAGGTCCACTTTGACCGAGTGAGTCAGTACCGGAACGGTAATTATGAAGATGATTAGCAGTACCAACATGACGTCCACCAGGGGGGTCATATTAATCTCGCTCATGACTTCTTCGTTGTCATCTAGTCCGCCGCCGAAAGCCATGTTAGTGACCCTCTTTTCGCGGAGTGAGCGGAAGCACTTTGTCCGATGTGTTCTTTTTCGACATCGGAGATCCTGTCAGAAAGAACGCGTGTAACTGATGTGCAAACCGGTTGATCTTACCCAACAAAAGCTTGTTGTTGCGCTGCAGCGCGTTGTATCCCAAGACCGCGGGGATTGCGACCGCCAAACCGAAGGCCGTCATGATAAGCGCTTCGCCCACCGGGCCGGCTACTTTATCAATGCTGGCTTGGCCGGATACGCCAATTCCCACCAGCGCGTGATAGATGCCCCAAACGGTACCGAATAAACCCACAAACGGCGCGGTACTGCCGACGGAAGCGAGAACGGATAAACCTTTCTGCAAGCGTTCGGTGCTCTCATCTATGGAGCCACGTAAACTGGCGGTCAGCCACTCGGTCAGTGGTAGCTGGCCGTGCAAATCGTTGTGGTGCTGACTGTGATGGTCGCGAGACATTTGCCCGTCTTCTACCAGCTTTTTGAATGGGTTCTGGTATCGGCCACTGCTGATCAGTTGAATTCCTTCACCCAGGCTGCGAGCGTGCCAGAAATTATGAGTGCTTCGTTCAATGCGTCGTAAGCGTAGTAATCCGATGCTGCGAACGACAATTACATACCAGGAGATGATCGACATCGCCAGCAACATGACAGCAACGGTTTTGATTACGATATCACCCTGTTGCCAGAGTGCGGCCATGCCGTAAGGACTGGATTCCATATTTTATACCTCTTATGTAATTTGCTGGTTAGCCCCGCAAGGAAAATTTAACCGGCTGTAAATAACGAAACTCGATGGCTTGATCGCCTTTCTTCGCTGGTGTGTAGCGCCAGCTTTTCACTGCTTTTACGGCCGACCGATCTAATCTGGGGTAGCCGCTGGATTCCTTGATGGTGACGTCAGCCACTGTGCCGTCGGGCAATATTAATAACTCCAGCAATACTTCGCCTTCTTCCCCTCTGCGTCTTGATGAGGAAGGATAAGCCGGAGCCGGATTGTGATGGTGCTGAGCATCAACCCGGGGAGGGGTTACCGGCGCACCTTTGCTTGTGTTCGGCTTTTCGCTATCAATATTGGGTGCCGGAGGCGGCGCCGGTGGCGTCTCTTCCGCTTCGGTTACGTCTTCCACCGGCTCGGCGATGGGTTCGGGCTCTGGTTCCGGCGGCGGTGGCTCTGGCGGTGCAACCACGGGCTGCGGTTTTGGCTTCGGTTTTGGCTTGGGCTTGGGCTTCGGTTTTGGCTTCGGCTTGGGTTTGGGTTTGGGTTCGGGCTTAGGCTTAGGTTTGACTTTTTGCGCAGCCGGAGCCTGAACCACCTCTGCCGCCGGAGCCTGTACGATTACGCCGCTTATAGTGGGTGGTATGACCTGAGGCGGAGAATCTGACGGCCACAGTGCTGCTGCGCCCAACGCTGCGCCGTGGGCAAGAAACACCAGCACCAGAATTAGCCAGTTACTCCATCGGTTGTCCACGAAAAATTCCTGTTGAAAAATGCGGTTAAAAAGCGTGAATGAGGTCTTTAGGGCGCGGATTATAAATGATAATTGTTCGCATCTCTAGTGGGTAGGTGAGCAGTACTGTATAAAAAACGTAACCCGTCAGGTAGTTTGATGAGAGGAGGTGGGGGGGGCATAGCAAGGTGGACCCGCATACGCGACCTGAGGAGAGCTAACCCAGGGTTGCGGCCTTTTCGCACGGTTATAACTCTAACTCAACCCGAGTGTCGCCATAGGTGATATACGCTGTTGAGTACGGTAACCGATCTTTTTTACAGTTTAAATTCCCATATGAAACCCAGTTTGGATAAAAAAGACTGGTCCAATGAAAGCGGGTATTTATTGGAATATGCTCACATGGGTTGCGTACGGCACTGTAGAGTAAGGCATTCAACTCTTTGTCAAGATAAACGCTTTTATGCACTCTTAATTCAATGCAGCCGTCTATATCTTTGCACGCAGCATTGACTGGAAAATCGATCACCAAGCACTGTTGGTTTAACATTTTTTTTGATACTAGGCGAGAGTCGGTTGAATTACATAGTGGCCGAGACGATAGCATCTCAATGAATTCTTCACTGCCTAATTGAACGTTTCTATTGTATTTGTTGCTTAGCGCATATACATAAGCGTCGGCAACGGATGCTCTCACTGCTTCGCCATATTTCATTAGCATCGGTGTTTTTCGACCAGTGGAAATGTCCCTTTCTTTTGCGCCGGCATTTATTAAAAAGAACGTGCTGATAAACAAAAAAATTAAAAGATAGTTAAACATTTTCACTCCATAAAAATAATTGAATTCCTTTTGGGGTGCCTTGGTCAAGCCAACATTAACCCCATCCCTGGTTTGCTTTTAATTATGTAGTATTTTTTGTCGGGGTTTCCAGACTTTAACGTGCTGACGAGCTTTGGATAGCACGGTGGCACCACGCAACGCCCCCGTATTGAATTTAGTGGCTAGATGTATACCGCGCCTTAAACAGTAAGGTGGTTTCTGTCAGTGAATTCAGTAACAGAGTTGAAATAATTGGTGTAGCGTTGGATAAATTCAAGCTTGCAAACGGACAGGCCTATGAGCTTGTCATCATCACCTGATTCTTTGGTTGATGATGACAACTCATTTAGCCGGTGCTTTACTTGGTGCCGAACATACGGTCCCCCGCGTCGCCCAGCCCCGGTAAAATATAACCGTGATCGTTTAAGCCGCGATCGATGGCTGCGGTGTATATAGGTACATCCGGATGTGCTTCATGAAAATTTTTTATTCCTTCCGGCGCAGCCAGAAGGCAAACAAAGCGGATCGATTTCGGATTGGTTTCTTTTAGCCGATCGACGGCAGCCACGGCGGAGTTGCCGGTGGCCAGCATGGGATCCAGAACCACGGCGTCCCGTTCGTGCATGCTGTGCGGCATTTTGAAATAGTATTCCACCGCGCCCAGCGTTTTTGGATCACGATATAAGCCTACATGGCCCACCCGCGCCCCGGGAACGACACTTAACATGCCATCCAGAAAACCATTGCCCGCCCGCAGTATGCTGACAAAAACGGTTTTCTTACCATCGATCACCGGGCTTTGCATGGTTTCCAGAGGCGTTTCAATATCAATCAGTTGAGTTGGCATGTCCCGAGTAACTTCGTAGGCCATCAGCATACTGATTTCATGTAACAGCCGACGGAAGCTGCTGGTGCTGCGGTCTTTTTCCCGCATCAGTGTCAGTTTATGCTGGATCAGTGGGTGGTTGATGTGGTGAACTTCGGCTTGGCTCATATTATTTTCCTTCGTCCGTAAAAATACTGGGTGTAGAAAGTCGGGACCTAAAACCGTATTAAAAAACGGTGCCGTCACTTTCGATATTAAGCGGCGGTGGGCCTCCCTCGCGCAGTGACTTTGCAATTTGCCGTCCGGCTGCCCAGGTGCCTCCTTCCAGAATGCAGGCTAACGGCATCTCCTGTTCAGCTTTTCCCAATCGCTTTCGCACCAGCGGTGCCAGCCGGTCAATCAGCGCAACCGTGAGTGCGCGCCATTCGATAATGGCTTCATCTGCGGCGGTATATTGTCGCAGCGTAAAGTCGGCATGGCGTGGCACAATCACGCCCGTATCCAGTAATAACCCACCATTGCGGTATTCGGGTAAACCGGTCAAGCCATCAATGTCAGTTAAGGCAATGCCCGACCACTCAAACGGTTCAAGTAACGAGTAAGTAAGCCATTGGCTGAGCTTATGAAAGGGCACCCATCCGGCAGTGACTCCTTCACCGCCAGCAAGCGGGTGGGGCCAGCAATCACCCAGAGGCCGGCCTTGCAATTCATTACCGGTGAGCCAGATCGGGCTCAGGTGATCCAGAAGTGCTTGTAGTACCCGTGGTGCAGCGAGGCTCGTTTCGCTGCCATTTCCGGTCAGTCTGTCGTAAAGGGCTCCGGGCCTGCCGTCATCGCCGAACACGTCGGGGTTTGCCTGCAGGGTTTGACCCAGGCGTCGCATCAATTGGGCGCGACCGGCTAGGCCGACCAGCGGGTTGTGGTCAGTTACCTGAAAAATAGCGGCTAACGTTGTTTCGGATACCTGTAATAACGCGTCGGCATCCACCCGCAGGAAATCGTCCGGATCAGAGGAGAAGCAGCCCTGCATGAACCCATTAAAACTCGCGACCCCCAGTCCCTCTGAGCGTGCGTAAGTGTGTTTGCCTTTGATTTCCGTCGTTTCACAATATCGCCATTGGGGGCCGGCGCCGGCATCCAGCAACACACTGACCAGGGTAAGGTCAATTCGCGCTTTTGCCTGATCGGCCCGCGTGCGCCCAGCCATAGCCGTGTCCAGAAGCGCTTTGCGATCCACACCTCCGGATTCAAAATGGCGCCAACGACTGTGATAGGGAATTCGCAAATCCGGGTAATTTTGGCGCGTAACCTGTTCTACCTGTTGAGCAGCTTGATCCAGCTTGCCCGTATTGACGGTGAAATGCGCTGATTGGTTATTTTCTACTGACTCTAGAATGTGGTTGCAGCGTTCACGGATGGTGGAGGTTGAGCGCAGTAATGCGATGGGCCCTGAGCTCTGACCGGTGTCATTTTGAATAATTCTTTCATCAGCCATCAAGGTCTCGTCCTTTGGTCGATGCAAGTGAGGTCTCATCGGGCACCGCTCCATCGGTGTAGTAGCCGGCAGCAATTTTGGCTTCAATTTCCACTTGCGCATCCGCAGGCACCAGTTCGTCGGGAATTTTTACCCGGGTGCCCACGTCAATCCCGCTGCCCACGATGGCGTTGTATTTATCATTACTCATGCTGACCAGTCGGTGAATTTTTTGGACGCCCAGCCAGTGCAGCACATCCGGCATCAATTCCTGAAACCGCATATCCTGAACCCCGGCTACGCATTCAGTGCGCAGAAAATACTTATCCGCACTGTCGCCGCCGAGCTGACGTTTGCGCGCGTTATACACCAGAAACTTAGTGACTTCTCCCAGTGCGCGGCCTTCTTTTCGGCTGTATGCAATTAACCCTACGCCGCCTTGCTGAGCTCCGCGTATGCATTCTTCTATGGCATGGGTGAGGTAGGGGCGGCAGGTGCAAATGTCGGAGCCGAAAACATCAGAGCCATTGCACTCGTCGTGCACGCGCGCGGTCAGTGTGACTTCGGGGTTGGCTAAATCTTTTGGATTTCCAAAAATGTAAAGGGTTTGCCCTCCGATGGGAGGCAAGAAAACTTCCAGGTCGCTGCGGGTCACCAATTCAGGATACATGCCACCGGTTTCTTCAAACAGGTTGCGGCGTAAATCCGATTCGCTGACGTTGAATCGCTTGGCCACGCCGGGTAGCCACCAAACCGGTTCGATCGCCACTTTTGTTACCACTGCCGAACCATTCTCCAGAAAAATACGGTTATCCGGAATCAGGCGGTGGAACGTGAGCGCGTGGTGAATTTCGGGCAGGTCAATATGGGCCTTGGTGACGGCAATGGTCGGGCGCACATCGTAGCCCTGGGCAATATGATCACTGAACACATCCGCGACGCTGGCGCCCCAGGGATCAATAGACACCATTTTTTCAGCATCGCACCATTGTGGGTGGGGGCCGATCAGGTCCGTGGGGCTGGTGTTGGTTAGATCGGCACGATGCCCTTTTACCAAGTTGCCTGCGGCTACCGCTAACGCGCGATAAACACCATAGCTGCCGCTATGAGTACCGATAACGTTGCGTTGGCTGCGGTTAGTCGTAGTGCCGATCACAGGGCCCCGTTCACTCGCGCTGCCTGCGCCCCAATGAATGATCGGGGAACCGTTGGACCCTTGCTGGCCCGGATGACTGGTCAGGCGTATATGCTTGGACGGTTTGCCTTCGCCGGCCTTGTCGTTGCTCATCTGCTTTTGTCCTTTTTTTAATGGGCGGCAATGTTCAGTATAAGCGGCCCTTGCGCAGGTTGTCTTGCTCGATGCATTCCCTACTTGATCACACAAAGCAAACAAAGCAATATCTGAGCCAGCTACCAGCCATCGTTTTTTCGCGTCGGTTTAATCTTTGGTAAGTCAAACAATTAATGGTAGCGATTTATCCGTTATCGTGCGCGTCAGCGGGTCGTCTGCAACACCGCTTGCTCATCACCCCTGCTGATCTATATTTAGTCTGCAGTGGCCGGGTGTTTGCGGTCCGGGTGTCTTTGTTGATTATAGGTCCGATGGGGCGGGTGACTTAATAATACGAAACAAAAGGAACGAGGCTATGAGTGCATATGATGCACCCAGATCGAATGTGGATCGGGTGGAAGACGCCATTAATAATTCAGGAATGAAGCAGGACGAGATTCCGGAAGGGGTCAAGGGCTGGAGTTGGGGCGCATTTTTTCTGAATTGGATCTGGGGGATATTTAATAAATCGTATATAAGTTTGTTGGCATTGATTCCCTATGTCGGGTTTGTGGTTGCTATTTATTTGGGTATAAAGGGTCGCGAGCTAGCCTGGAAAAACAAACAATGGGACAGCATCGAGCATTTTAATTCGGTGCAACGAAAGTGGTCGGTATGGGCTGTCTGCCTGATGGTTATTCCGGCCGTGTTAGGTATACTGGCCGCCATCATAATTCCCGCTATGCAGAGCCAGTAGCCTGTTTGTCCCAGGCTTTGTGTTCTGACCGAATGCAAGTGATCCTATGCGCGAGCTGTGTCTTTATAATCTTGAACAGGCAGCCGTTATTGTTTTAGACGATAGCGGCATGCAATATTTTTTCAATTGTGGACGCGCGGGGGCGATTCAATCCAGAGCCACCGGCTTTCTGGTTCCCCTGTCCAATGACCCACCTGCAGACCAGCCTGAGCTGGCTTTGGCAGGCCGGTTGTCCGCGCTGGTGGGTGACAACGGGGGGCTTGGTCCTGCCGATGCGACTAACATAAACGAGCTATTAAGGGAGTTATCGTCTACTGATATTTGCTTTGTGAATGAAGCTCGGCTGCCGGAATCATGTGAGTCCCGAGTTTATGTCATCGTTCGCCCGCAAGGGGAATACAGTCAGTTTCAGGGGCTCGACGAGTTTGAAGCGCTGCTGGTCTGGCCGGTGTCAAACATACCAGGCTTGTGAAATAGCCTCACTCGGCATGGGCTTCACTTCAAGCTGCCGCGCTACGCCATTTTTACTGCATATTTCAACCAATACCTGGTCAGCATGCTTGCCCTGGCTAAAGCGGGTCGCAATACGGGCCGCCGTCAGTAGATCTTCATCGGTGGGGTCGCCGTCCACCAAGGTTAACGGGCCGCCGTGGCTGATGCAGTGGATCGCGTGAAATTGCTTGCGATAGCCGTGCAGGAAATTGTTTTCACCTTCTTCGCGGCTGACGATCAATTTGTAGTTAGGAGCCGGACGAATATGGCGGCCCACCTTCAATAGCATGATGTCATCCAGTTCATAGTCTTTACGACCCTGAGCAGTCCACAGGTCCGCCAGTTTACGGGAGTAACTTTCATCCGTCAGGAAGCAGCAGCCACCGGCCGGTTGGGCGAAATCATCCAGGCCGTACTGTTTTGCCAGGGCGATCTGCGGCTTGCGGTTGCGGCCGCTAAAATCGTGTAACTGTTCACGATCGATCCAGCCTTCACGCTCCGGCAGGGTGGGAGGCAGCAATTTGGCGCTGAGGGGGCGCAACAGGCGGTCATCGGCACCGGACTCGCGGGCAATCAGGGGCATGGTCTCTTTACGTTGAGATTTGGGGCGCTGACCAATCACCTCGCCGGTGATAATAAAGTCAAAACCGCCTTCGTCTGCCAGTTCACGGGCCTTGTTCAGCATGGCGTTGGCTTGTTCCACCATGAAGATTTTGCAATCCAGGCAAGGGTTAAGGTTGGCGCCGTAGCCGTATTGTGGGTTGAGCACGATATCTTTATATTCTTTTGATATATCAACAATATTCATTTTAATGCCGAGCTGCTCAGCGACCCATAAGGAATTATTGCGTTTCTCTTTATCCTTGTCTTTTTTACGGATGGCATGAGTATGACCTTCCACACAGAATCCGGTATAGAAATTAACGCCTTCTACTTTAATGCCTTGATTCTGAATCGTTTTTACCGCCAGCATGGAGTCCAGTCCGCCGGATATCAAGGCAATTGCTTTGCGTTGAATAGCCATATTGTTCACTTGCTCGCTTTTTGGACATGCCAAAGTTGAAATTCAAAGGGCGCGAATTATACAGGATAAAATCCGCTTATTGTGCAAAAAATGTAAATCCTGCTGCCCAGTTGTCAATGGTTTCAGGTATACTCCCGCGCCTTGATGTACTGTATTGGGCCGAGGCCGTAAATTTGTGATCGAAAAAATCCGTAATATCGCCATTATCGCGCACGTTGACCATGGTAAAACAACTCTGGTGGACAAGCTGTTACAACAATCCGGCACCTTAGGTCGTAAAGACGAAGGTGAGCGAGTGATGGACTCCAATGATCTTGAGAAAGAACGCGGGATCACAATCCTGGCCAAAAATACCGCAATCGAGTGGAATGACTACCATATCAATATAGTAGATACCCCCGGACACGCCGACTTCGGTGGAGAAGTTGAGCGCGTTATGTCCATGGTGGACTCTGTACTGCTGTTGGTTGACGCCGTTGATGGCCCCATGCCGCAAACTCGTTTTGTTACTCAGAAGGCATTTGCCCAGGGCCTCAATCCCATTGTTGTAATTAATAAGATCGACCGGCCCGGGGCTCGTCCTGACTGGGTGATGGATCAGGTGTTTGACTTGTTTGACCGTTTGGGTGCGACCGACGAGCAGTTGGATTTTCCGGTTATCTATGCGTCTGCGTTGAACGGCATTGCCGGGATGGATGCAGATGATATGGCCGAAGACATGACCCCATTGTTTCAGGCAGTAATCGATAAGGTGTCGCCGCCGGAAGTGGATTCTGACGGGCCTTTCCAGATGCAGATCAGTTCCCTGGATTATTCCAGCTTTCTGGGAGTTATCGGTATCGGCCGGGTTAAACGTGGCAAAATCAAAGCCGGCTCCCCGGTCAAGATTGTGGATCGCGAAGGTAAGACTCGTAACGGCAAGATTCTTAAGATCATGGGTCATCACGGTCTGGACCGGATCGATGTGCCCGATGCCGAGGCTGGTGACATCATCTGTATCACCGGTATTGATGAACTATTTATATCGGACACGGTGTGTTCGCCGGAACTGGTTGAAGCATTGCCGCCCCTGACCGTGGACGAGCCGACCGTTAGCATGATCTTCCAGGTCAATACCTCTCCTTTTGCAGGCAAAGAAGGCAAGTTCGTGACCTCGCGTAATATCCGTGAGCGTCTGGAAAAGGAGTTGATTCACAACGTGGCCTTGCGGGTGGAAGACACCGAAAGTCCGGACCGTTTTCGGGTTTCTGGCCGAGGAGAACTGCATTTGTCGGTGTTGATCGAGAATATGCGTCGGGAAGGCTTTGAGCTGGCAGTGGGATCTCCTGAGGTCATCCTGAAAGAAGCGGATGGTAAGACGCAAGAGCCTTATGAGCAGCTGATGATTGATATCGAAGAGCAGCACCAGGGTTCCATTATGGAGCAACTGGGTTTGCGTAAAGCTGAAATGGCGGACATGGTGCCCGACGGCAAAGGTCGCGTGCGTATGGACTTTATCGCGCCTTCCCGCGGTCTTATCGGTTTCCGTTCCGAGTTCCTGACCATGACGTCCGGTACCGGCATTATGAATTCCACGTTCTCTCACTATGGCGAGTTGAAAGAAGGCGACGTCAGCAAACGTCAGAACGGTGTTTTGATTTCCATGATCACCGGTAAGACGTTGGGTTATGCTCTGTTCAATCTGCAGGATCGGGGTCGCCTTATGATTGACCCTAACGTTGAAGTGTACGAGGGCCAGGTCATCGGCATTCACTCGCGTGGCAACGACCTGGTAATCAACCCGACCAAGGCCAAGCAGCTGACCAACATCCGGGCTGCGGGCACTGACGAGAACATCGTGCTTACCCCACCGATTCGTTATTCGCTGGAACAGGCGTTGGACTTTATTGACAAGGACGAACTGGTCGAAGTAACCCCCAGCTCCATCCGCATCCGTAAAAAGTTGCTGAAGGAGAATGAGCGTAAGCGCGCTCCTAAGTAAAACGTCCCTTTAAAATACCCGCTTGATAAAAAGCTCAGGCCACCGCATTCGGTGCCTGAGTTTTTTTTTGCCTGCGTCTTTTGTCGGTGGGGAAGAAAAGGTCAATCTGGCTATTTTCAAATTTGCTATGCCTCTCAGTTACCGAGTGAACGACCGTTTGAACATATTAATGTGTCTAATCTTAATTCTGTGAGCACCACCGGAATACACTCGTGCCTTATTCCACCACCCGCGGATAAACAGAGTTCGTTCTTTATTGCCTATGGCACCAATGTGGATAAGTGGGTACCGGACTTCGGTATGAATTACGCGGAAGTGGAAATTAAAATCTAGCAGCCCTATGACGGCGATGGAAATCCGACTGCTCCCGATTGCAAGCGGTGGGTGCTGCGCTCATCGACTTGTCGGCGAATTATCAATATTGATGCGCGCCGGTTTGTGCAAGTTAGTCGAAATCCGGGATGCGATATATTGAAATAGAGTGATTTTCTTTTCTGCTTTCTAAAAAAGGTGTCAATTTTTTTATTTGGTCAGGATCAACAGGATTCAAGCGCTTTATCCGCTTATATAAGAAAAAGCGATTTTTCTTTGTCTGATGCTTGTCTCTATTGTGATCCTAAGCTAATAGCCGTGTTCTGTTTGTAAACAAGCATTAATTTGAATTCAGAAAACATTATGACCTTTAAATGAAGGTAGTGCTTTCTAGTAATTAAATGTAGTTAGATTGGCGTAGGTTTGGATCAAATTAACGAGGTTATCGGCGGCCAAAAGGTGGGTTGCGATAAATGGAATTAATTACTGGAGAGTTTGTATGACGTTTTTAAGACGAAGCAAGATGCTCAGGCAAGGTTTGTTTGGCTTGGCTGCAATGATGACCGCATCTGTTGCATCCCAGTCAGCCATCGGAGCAATTATATATAACGGTGATTTTGAAATTGGTTATATAAAAACAGACAGCAAAGATACGAATAATGGTTTTTATTATGGGGCGCTGGGTCCGGATTGTCAGGACTCAATTAACCACTATAGTGACGATAATGACAACCGGGTTCAGAAGCGATATGCACGGAAAGGGACCTACGCTAATGCGCAAACGATAAAGTACAATTGTGATTACAGGTTGCTTAATAATGGTGATTATCAAAAGCCTCGTCAGGCCGTTAGTATATATAGAGCCCTTCCGCTAGTGGAAAACACCGCTTACTGGATTGGATTTTCATTTATGTTGGATAAAAACTGGGTTTCCGATTATAGCAATAATCCAGATAATCTATTTCAGTTATTTAAAGAAACAACCGGTAACTGGAATGCAAGAGCGGATGGTGCCAATGCTATCAACATTAGAGAAGCCAACGGTAAATTTACCGCGAATTTCAGAAATAGCTATGATAGTAAAGGCAATGCAAAAAAATTCAGCTGGCCGACTGTAAAGAACAAATGGCAGGACCTGGCATTTAATATAAAGCTTTGCAGAAAAAACACGCCTGGTTGTAATGGTTTTATCCGCATGTATTTAAATGGCAATCCGACACCTGTGTTCACCCATAGTGGGCCCAACACTGAGGCGGATGCACATAAATTGGTTATGAACCTGTACAAATTTAGCTGGATTTGCCAAGATGCTTCGAACAAAACCATGAAACAATGTCTCGATAATCGAGCAGCAACACGCTCGAAAGCAAATCGAACGGTTTACTTCGATGAGTTGAAAGTAGGTAACAGCAGCAGTAGTTTGCGAGAAGTGTCGCCCGGAGGTAATGCTCCGCCACCGCCTCCGACATCCGAAGATCCTGTGCCGAATATGACCTGCAGTAAAGCAGATAGCGCTATCACCAAGGGCATAGCTGCAGGTTGGTATAGGCACGACATCGCGGACAAGAGCGAGTGGGCATATAAAATTACTACGAAGAATGGCTATTGTCTTAGCGATAGCTGGAAATCGGAGCCCTTTCCTTCTCTTACTTGCCAGAAAGCAAAGTCCGCCATTCAAAAGGGGCTAACCAATGGGTGGTATAGGCACAACATCACAGATAGTAGTGATTGGAACCATCGAATTACAGTTAAGAACGCATACTGCTTTGCAAATTAACTCTAATTGTTAACAGGTTTCCCCTGCGATTGGTTTGTCGTAAATTAATGGCGGGGGTTGCTTTTTATTTAACGCTTTCAGTTTGGCTATTTGTTTTCTGCCAGCATGTGAAAGCCCGGTGGTTCTCCACCACAAAGCACTTCCAGCGCTGTGCCGCTGACATAGGAAGTCTGCGTTCTGGAAAAACAAAGAAGCATCAGCAATGTTCTGCGGATTTGTCACACGTATCATGGATAGATATTCTTCAAGTAAACGAATGCCTGTTTTTTGATTCTTGTATCATTCCGCGATGATATATCAATTCTTTTGTCTGAATGCTGTCTTTTTAGTGCTCCAGTGAATTACGAATGTGCTCTGAATTCAGATTGCGCGCTATGTTTTTCAGAAAAATGCGTGCTGATCTAATGATTTCACTTTCTTTTTAATTCAGTCTGTACAGGCTGGGCCGACGCACAAATTGAAGCGTGTGTTTTAATGATCATGTTGTCAATTGCTCATTCGAGCGTTGCAGCGTAAATAATTAATGGAGAATTCTATCGCAATGTTATTTAAATGTGGAAAAGAGATAAGACGTAAGCTGATGATGTTGGCTGTTATAGTGACAGGATCTGTTGCGTCTCAGGTTGTAGTCGGTGCCATTATATATAATGGGGATTTTGAAACAGGGTATATAAAGCCAAATAGTAGTGATACGAATAATGGGTTTTACTATGGGGCTTTTGGTCCGAATTGTATGTTTTCGCCAAAAAACTACAGTGACGATAACGACAACCGGGTGCAAACGAAGTACGTTCGGAAGGGCTCATATGCGAACGCCCAGACAATAAAATATCATTGTGATTATGGGGTCTTTAATGGTGGGCCACAGAAACCTAGGCAGGAGCTTAGTATATATAAGGCGCTTCCTATGAAGGAGAATAGGGCTTACTGGATAGGTTTTTCATTTATGTTAGATAAAAGCTGGGTTTCTGATTATAGCAATAATCCAGATAATCTATTTCAGCTATTTAAAGAAAAAACCGGTAGCTGGAATGCAAGAGCAGATGGAGCAAATGCCGTAAATATTAAAGAGGTGAATGGGAAGTTTACCGCCACTTTCAGAAATAGTTACGACAGTAACGGTAATGCTAAACAGTTCAGCTGGCCGACCGTTAAGAACAAATGGCAGGATGTGGCGTTTAACATAAAGTTTTGCAGAAAAAACACAGCTAATTGCAATGGTTTTATACGTATGTATTTAAATGGCAATCCGGCGCCTGTCTTCTCTCATAATGGACCCAATACAGAGGCGGATGCGCACAAATTGATGATAAACTTGTATAAATACAACTGGATTTGCCAGGATGCTTCGAACAAAACCAAGAAGCAATGTCTCGATAATCGAGCGGCAACGCGCTCGAAAGCAAATAGAACGGTTTATTTCGATGAGTTGAAAGTGGGAAATAGCAGTAGTAGCTTGAGAGAAGTGTCGCCCGGGGGTATGGCTCCACCACCGCCTCCGACATCCGAAGACCCTGTGCCCAATATGACCTGTAGTAAAGCAGATAGCGCTATTACTAATGGCATAGCCGCGGGGTGGTACAAGCACGACGTCGCGGACAAGAGCAAGTGGGAGTATAAAATTACTACGAAGAATGGCTATTGTCTTAGCGATAGCTGGAAATCGGAGCCCTTTCCTTCTCTTACTTGCCAGAAAGCAAAGTCCGCCATTCAAAAGGGGCTAACCAATGGGTGGTATAGGCACAACATCACAGATAGTAGTGATTGGAACCATCGAATTACAGTTAAGAACGCATACTGCTTTGCAAATTAACTCTAATTGTTAGCAGGTTTCCCCTGCGATTGGTTTGTCGTAAATCAATGGCGGGGGTTACTTTTTATTTAACGCTTTCAGTTTGGCTATTTGTTTTCTGTTAGCATGTGAAAGCCCGGTGGTTCTCCACCACAAAGCACTTCCAGCGCTGTGCCGCTGTGGCATACGAAAGCCGTGTTCTGGTTAAACACAAGCAAGCATCGGTAAAGACCTCGGATTATCTATGCAATGAAAGGACAGGGATTCACAATCATACAGAATTTCTGTTTCGCCATCGTCTCTTGGTACCTTACCTTGTTAAGTTGATTTCCCTTGTGGGGTTTCCTTTCTCCGAAGCGTTGAAAATCTTTATATTTATCACCGTTTTGATTCTGAATGTCCTGCTATTTTATTTGGTTATGGGTATGCGGATTCGTCCGCTTGAATCCTTTTTATGGGTAATGCTTTTTATCTGTTTTATACCTGGTTCTAAATCTAAAAAATTACGTAGAAATTAAAATTAAATTCGCTTTAGTGTACTTCTTATTGGTAGCAAACATATTGATTTTTGGATTAGTCAATGAGACTAGAATGTATATTATACTGATTCCATTTTGGATTTTTATATTAATATCTGGAAAGGAAAAAGTCATTGATCGAACCAATCAGCTAGGTCGTACCTGACTTTTGATCCGATTTATCGGGTTCATTCAATATTTAGAATAAAAGGATGTGGTTGATGCGTCCTGTGGACACGCTTTAATGTAATTTTCATTTGCTTGCTCGAGCTACTTCAACTACAAATAAAAAAGTGCTGTCTTATAATAATTAAATCGCAGGCAACTTCAATGAAGAAACCCCCTCGTATCGTTCTATCCAACATTTCACTTTCGATAATCACTGTGCAGCTGCCTTTGGTGGGGCTGTTGATCAGTAGCCCGCTTTCTCATGCCGAATCGGTCGGTCACAACGTGATTGAAGAGGTCACCGTGACCGCACAAAGGCATACCGAGAGGTCGGTAGATGTACCGATATCGGTAACGGCTATCGGGTCAGAAGATCTGAACAAGGGCGGAATGCAGCAGCTTGGCGATATTATGGAGATGACACCCGGGCTGCGTTTCGATCAGACTGGGGGCTTCTCGCAGCCGACAATCAGAGGTGTAGGCACCGCCGTAGTGGTCGCAGGAAGCGGTTCTAATGTAGGTATATATACCGATGGCTTTTATTCCCCCAATCAATTAATGGCGGACTCAGATCTACTGAATGTGGACAGCGTGCAGGTGCTCAAGGGCCCTCAAGGTACGTTATTCGGACGTAACTCGACCGGTGGCGCGATTTTGGTAACCACCAGAGAGCCGGAGAGTGATCCGCAGGCTTCACTCGATGTTTCTTATGAAAGCTTTAATACGCAGCGCTATGCGCTTTATGCCTCCGGTGGTCCGAGCGATAATCTGGCCTTTGATCTGGCAACGATGCTGCGAAAAAGCGATGGTTATATTGAAAATATTAATACTGGTAGCGATAAAGACGGGGCGTACGAGAACTGGAGTGTGCGCACCGGTGTTAAAATGCAGTTTAATGATCGTGTGAGCGCGTTATTTCGCTTCATACACGAAGATGTGGACGACTCCAATGCGGATGCCTATAACCTTTATAGTAAGGATGGTAATGTCTATTCTACAGCCGCGTTTGTTGCTGCCGCTGTCCCTTCAGAGCCACCGATTGCATCAGCGCCGTATAAAACGTCCAGCGATTTCAAACCACGGTTCCTTGCGGACAGTGATGTGTTTCAGCTGACGGTGAAAGTCGATCTCGATTCCGCTTTGCTGACATCCTATACCCAATATCGTGATGAGTCTGCGACCCATAATTACGATTTTGATGCATCAAGTAGTGCATTGGCAATGAGCCACTATATATTTGACACAGTGGACGAAGTTTTCACCCAAGAGTTGCTCTTAACATCGCAGAGCGATTCCCGTTTGCAGTGGACCACCGGGTTATTCTATTTTTCCGACGAGACCCGATTTGAAAATAATCGGGGCGCATCTGCTTTAACTGGCGGAGCCTTTGTTGATAACGGCGGGTCAGGGGTCGAGAATTCATCGATCGCCTTGTATGGCGACCTTACTTACGCGTTGCTGGAAGACCAGTTATTTCTGACGCTTGGGGCCCGCTACAGTAAAGACTCGGTAGATAATGCCTATTTCCTTGATGACGCCAATAATCTGGCTAAGGTATCCGTCCCTTCGATTGATGATTCTGAGGTCACGCCACGGGCCGTACTTCGCTACAAGGCCAGCGAGAACTCGAGTGCATATGTATCTTATTCCGAAGGATTTAAATCCGGGATCTTGAACGTTGGCCGCGCCACGTTAACGGGTATCAATGTAGCCCCGGAAAAACTAAAAGCCTATGAGTTGGGTTATAAATACAGCGCCGGACCATTGGCAATTGATCTTGCGACTTTTCACTATGATTACCAAGATCTTCAGGTCGCAGGATACGATGGTTTTACCAGTGTAATTGAAAATGCAGCTGATTCCAGTATCAACGGTGTCGAAGCTCAAATACGTTATCTCGCAACAGAGAGCCTGGAAATTTCCATGGGGTTAACTTATCTGGATGCAGAATACGACAAGTTTGATCGCGCACAAAACTGGGTTCAGGATACCACCGCAACAGGCCTGTTTCAGGCGCAGTATGTGGATGCATCCGGAAACGAAATGCTTCGCTCACCCGAGCTCACGGGGAATCTGAATGTTAAGTACGATATTCCCGTTGCCGAGGGCTGGTTGGCAATATGGGGAAATCTTTATTATTCATCGGACTTTTACTTTGACACATACGAGACTTACGAACAAAACGCGTATCAACTGTTAAATATGAGGGTGTCGTGGACAGATGCTTCTGACACTTATACGCTGTCGTTGTACGGCGACAACCTGACTGATGAGGAATATTATACCCAGGTATTACCCCAATTCTTCGGCGTCCTTACAACCTGGGGTGCACCCAGAACCTTTGGTGCCGGTGTGGAATTGCGTTTTTGATGATTGCCCCCATCTATACCGGGCGCTATAGCTCATACGGCTACCAGATTGTCCTATTGAATGGACATTCTGGTAGTCGTAGTTTCGTTTCGGTTGGCCAGGTTTATTTGTGGTTACGCACTTAGTCCTTTAACAAACCCCAACAAGTCAAACTCGGTGTTTGCCAGGTCGGCATCGGAGACAGTGGCTTTGGCGGCAATGATTTTCTTGGCTTGCATAAATTCTTTGGGACTATTAATGCAGTCTGCGGCCAACACTTTGTCACCTTGCATGTACCAGGCAACAAATTGATCATCATCCGGATTGCCGCGTACTACTACTCGATCGTAGCCTCGATTGAATCCGGCGATCTGCAATTTAATATTGTATTGATCTGACCAGAACCAGGGGAGGGCGTGATAGGGTTTCGGGTTGCCGCAAATGGTCGCGGCGGCGGTTTTGGCTTGTTCCATCGCGTTGGGCACGGATTCCAGCCGCAGTTGAAAGCCAAGTCCGTCGTTGGGATGAAAGGTGCAGTCACCAGCCGCCACGATGTCGGGATCGGTGGTGCTGGCATGTTGGTCGACGATGATGCCGTTGCCAACTTCCAGGCCGGCCACTTCCGCGAGTTCGGTGTTGGGAATGACGCCGATACCGATGATGACCATATCGGCGTCCAGCATCAGATTGTTGTTGCACATGACCTGCTGTACATTGCCTTCGCCGTGCAGAGCCAAGGCCTGGGCGTCAGTGATGATTTTGACCCCGTGGCTTTCATGTAATTTGGTGTAATACGTGGACAATTCAGTGGCCGTGACCCGTTCCAGTACTCGGTTCATCATTTCCAAAACGGTCACGTTCATGCCCAGCTTGCTTAACGACGCGGCGGTCTCCAGTCCGATATAGCCACCGCCGACAATAACCGCTTTAGCGCCGGGTTTAACGGCCTGCTGGATTGCTTGGGCATCGCTCAGGGTGCGTAGATAAAAGACACCATCCAGATGCGCTCCGGGGATATCCAGCTTGCGCACACGGGCTCCGGTGCAAAGCGCCAATTTGTCGTAAGAAATCACGTCTTTATTATCCAGCTTGATCTGTTTCTTAGCCCGGTCGATGGATTCAACCTCAACCCCCAGCATCATTTCGACGTTGGCTTTTTCGTATACGGTGGGTTTGAAGATATCCAGTTGGTCTGCGGTTTTCTCGCCGTTTAACAGGGCTTTAGATAGCGGAGGGCGGTGATAGGGCGGGGCCTTTTCGTCGCCGATCATGAGGATGCGGCCTTCCCAGCCTTCCTTGCGTACGCTGTTTGCCAATTGCGAGCCTGCATGGCTGGCACCGATGATTACACAGGTTTTTTCGGTAGTCATAAACTATAGTCTCACTGCTGTTTGCTTATTATTTTTAGCCGGCTCTGCTTGCTTTTATATTTTCTTGAGTATACGCCGTATACTGCGCAAGGTAAGCCGAATTAAAGTCTGAATACTGGGTCCAGATTACCATTTTTGCTGCCCAAATAATAAAAAAATCAGGAGTAAGGAAAATGCCGACTTTGCAGATTACCGATCTATCAGGAATCAAGACGACTCTGGAAGCCAAATCCGGGGATACGCTGATGGAAAGTCTGCGCGATAACGGATACGACGAAATATTGGCGATTTGTGGCGGTGTGTGTTCCTGTTCCTCATGTCACGTGTATATCGAGCCTTCCTGGCAGGCGAAAACGGGATCTCCCTGTGAGGACGAGCACCAGTTAGTTAGCAGTACCGAGCACCACCGGGAGAACTCGCGCCTGTCCTGTCAGATTACCTTGACGGATGACATGGACGGTATGGAAGTGGTGATTGCTAATCAGGTCTATTAAGTTTGCGTTGCGAGTCTAGCGTGTCCGCCCCGTTCAGGCGGGCAAAGAGCGTAAACTATAACGCTTAATTCATCCTTATCCCACGTGTATTCATGCCGCTCGCTACCCCTTTGCTTTACTCCGGAGTTGCCCTTATTTGGGGGTCGACCTGGTTAGCGATAACCTTTCAGCTTGGTGAAACAGCTCCTCTTGCCTCTGTCATTTACCGCTTTGGACTGGCTACAGTGATGCTGTTTGTTTGGTGTCTATGGAAAAAGATCGATGTTCGGATGAACCGTCGGCAGCATGTGTTGATGGGGGTACAAGGCACATTTCTGTTCGGCTTAAACTATTGGGTGCTTTATCTTGCCACGGAGCACCTGACCAGTGGTTTGATCGCGGCCGTCTTTACCACCATAGTTTTTTTCAACGCGCTCAACGGCAGGCTGTTTCTCGCGCTGCCGGTGCGACGGGGCGTTTTGGTCGGTGGCGCCATCGGGTTGGCCGGGGTGGCGATGTTGTTCGTACGCGAGATCGAAGGCTTTACTCTGACCGGAGAAAGCGGTGCAGGGATGCTGTTGGCATTGTTAGCGACACTGTTGGCGTCGCTCGGAAACATTGCGGCGGCAAAAAATATCAGTGGCGGCCGCTCGGTGCTGGTTATCAATGCTTGGGCTATGTTGTACGGCACTGTGGTAATGATCGTCGCAGCGGTGGTGCTTGGGGTCGAGTTCAGCCTGGACGGACGACTCTCTTATTGGCTGTCACTGGGTTATTTGTCGCTGTTTGGTAGTCTATTCACGTTCGCAGGCTATTTGCGGTTAATTGCTATTCTGGGGCCGGATAAGGCGGGGTATATGAGCATGCTGGTACCGGTAATTGCCCTAGGACTTTCGTCGGTATTCGAGGGTTATATGTGGACGCCCGCTGCCATGGCAGGGCTTGTGTGTATCCTGTTCGGGAATTGGGTCGCATTGCGACGCTAATGGCATCTGGCTGACTGCGTTACGAACATCTCGTCTTCTGAATTTTTAACCGGTTTGCGATTGGCATTGTATATCTTGCAATTTTCTATGCTTTTATTGGCTACAAGCCCTTTAAATACGGCGATCCCCATCTGGCATGCTATCTGCAGCATCCCAAAAGCCAACCAATGGATGATAGATTAAGAGGATGGAATCATGAGTATTTTTACTTATTTGAAAGAAGACCACCGGGAAATTCAGAGCCTGCTGGAGAAAATAGAACAACTCGGCCCGGAAAGCTCAGCCGAACGGGACGAAACGTTTAATCAACTGAAGTCAAAAATAATTCTGCACAGCAAAGCGGAGGAGAGAGCGTTTTATAATCCGTTGAAGGAAAGTAAGCGAACCAAGGACGAAGTGGAGCACGGCACGGAAGAACATCAGGAAGCGGAAACGTTACTGAAAGAGTTGACCGATTCGTCTTTGGTGGGATCTGCCTGGTTTCAGAAGTTCAAAACTCTGAAGCAAGCGCTCGAACACCATATCGATGAAGAGGAGACGGAAATATTTTCAGACGCGAAGAAAGTCATGTCCGACGGCGAGGCCAGTCAGATGGAAAAAGACATGAAAGCCGCGAAGAAGGACGAGGAACAACATCGAAACATCAAAGACCGCGATGTTGCCTAACCCCGTTCCCCGTTAGCCTGCAGTAAGTCGAGAAAGCGAGGCTGACGTTAAATCAAAAAGCGCCCGCGGTAGCGGGCGCTTTTTGATTGCATTCTATTGAAAAGGTCGTGCGATCATGCCTAAGCCTGTTTGACGGCCATAGCCGGGTTGTCATTGCCGGGCATGTCGGTGTCTTCGCTGCGGACCGATTTCACGGTTACCCAAACACCGCCATCCGGTTCTGTCTGCCCGCCAATTTGACGGGGTATAGGCCATGTGTCGTTTTCGCTATGCTCCGAATCGAATTCCACCCGTCGCGCAAACTCTGCAAAAATTATACGCAATTGTTGTCGGGCCTGACTCATTCCGACACAGGCCCGGCGCCCGCCACCGAAGGGAAAATATTCGTTGGGTCCGAAGCGGCCACCCTCCAGCCAGCGATCAGGCCGATATTCATGCGCGTCCTCCCCAAAAATGTCCCGACGGCGTTGAGTCAAATAAGTACAAGGCAACACGGCGCTGCCCTTGGGTAAAAAGAGGGGTCCGATATGGGTGTCCTGGGTTAACCACCGAATGGTGCCGACGGCTGAAGGCGTCAGGCGTTGCGACTCGTTAAGACAAGCAGTGAGAAAGGGCAGTTCCGCCACTTTCACCGGATCGAAACCGGCTTCTTTTTCCAGTGATTCTTTAACTTCTGCCCGCATCCGCTGCACGATGTCCGGCTTTTTTAGCAACCAGATCATGAACCAGGCTGCGGTTGCTGCGCTGGTTTCATGCCCGCCCACCAATAATCCGATGGTTTCTGCGATAACCCGTTCTTCCTCCAGCGGGTTACCGTCTTCATCCGTTGCGCGTGCCAATATGGCGAGCATGTGGGTCTCTGCCGAATCGTTGCGTTCGCGAATAGTGCGAATATCCTGGCGTATCATGTCGGCTAGTTGCACTTTCAGGTCGATTGCTTGCTTCCACGGAAACAGCCCTTTTTTGCCGTCACCAAAATCGTTTTTTGCGGTTCGTTTTAAGTAGGCTTTGTTCAGTTTGGCGCGATATTTTTTCGCACCGATTAGTGCCCCCACCGCAAAATTTGCGTCGCTGCAAGCTGACAGTAACCAACCTAGCATTATTTGTTGGTATTGATCTTTGCGTTCTCCCCGGCGCAAATTGAAGACTGTATAGCAGATAACGTCCAGCGTAATATCGCCAATCAATCTTGGCACATTAAACTGGTCGCCGGGCTTCCAGGAATTAATATGCTCGGATACGATCTCGTGCATCACACCCGCGCGTGATTTCAGACGGTCGGTATTTAAAGGCGGGATGACCATTTTCCGTGAATCCTGATGTTCCTTTTTATTCAGAAACACCGTGTTCTGCTCCCCAACATCCATCGGAATCTGCACCAGTGATGCATCATATTGTTCCGGCTTTAATGAAAATATATCCTTGATCGCCACCGGATCACTGATGATAACCATCGGTCCTTGTCCTGGCAGCATCAGCGTAAAATAATCACCGAAGGCGTCATGCTGTTTTTCAAGGTATTGCCAAATGCCATGACCCATCTTGAACGCTTGCGTTAGCTTCATGTCTTTAGGGGAAGGTGGCAATATGGCCTTCAATCCGGCAGTAGCCATTTTGATGTTCCTCTGATCATTGATATTTCTCTACTTGGGTTTACACCGTATACCCGATCGTTCTAAACATCAATAGACCGAAAGCGCGTGGGCACGACTTCGGAATCAGGGTTGCATAGGAAGTTAACTTGAGGCTGGGGGCAGGTCGCTAACCGGTTCACACGACTTCGCCTTCTATTTCATTCTTGTTTTCGTTGTTTTGATGCTGTGCTTCGGCGCGTAATTTGAGTTCGAGAGCCATTGCACAGAACCCGCTGCGCATGGATTCAGCGAAGAGCCATTTTACCAGGGGTGTGAGAGCGCCGGTAAGAACATCCGTCGAACGGTAACGACATTGTTTGGGGTTTATTTTCTCAATGGTTTGAGTGCGTAATGCCGTGAGTAAAAAGTTTGCGCCCATTGAGCCGCCCCACGCCAGGGTATGGGGCGGCTGCACTGTGCGCACCACTTCGTGCTGAATGCGCTTTCCGCGTTTGGGTAGGTTTACGTGCAGCTCTACCGGTGAATCTATCGTTAGATCCGTGTGCACCTTGGTGGTGAAGGAATTCCACTGCGGATAGGTTTCGAAATCCACTAGAATATTCCAGACCAGTCTTTGTGGTGCATTGATCACTACCCAGTCCGAATCTACGGTATATATTGTCATTGTGTTGCTTGCTCCAAATCACCGGAGCGCAGAATATCCGGTAATGGCAGGGGTCGGGCAATCCAGCGTTCCGTTGGCAGCTACCATCGCGTCACAGCTTCGTGTTGCAGTATCTCTTTTAGAGGGAGCTGCTTTCGCAGTAAAGAACACCCTGACGATACGGTTGTGCGGTACACAGGATCTGCATTTGTGAACCTATTCCGGAATCAGGTGAAAGAGCGACGGTAGTGGATTAACCCATTTTTATTTCTTTTGCAGGACAGGATGACCTTCCATGCGGCGAAATGCAATATTGGTTGCAATGGAAGCGGCGCAGAACTGTGTGCATTGTCATTACAACCGGTACTGTTCATGGTCACCATGTCCAAAGTGGCATACCCATTTCGCTCTCGGCAAGAGTATAGGGCGATTTAGGGAGCCGATTCCCGTGTGATTTTGGAAGTAAGCGGTTCGAGCTCATGGATTGTAAGGCAGGTAGACTAGTGGCGGGGTTACATGCAACCAATATTGCAAAAATATTGCAAAAATATTGCGTTAATAGCCTATAGCGCCATTACATACAGGTGATGGGATCTCACCCTTTGAAAAACAAACATCGGTGGCCGTCGGAAAGACCGCAAAGCCAATCTTCACAAATCTAAACCAATAAACTTCCATCCTGGTCGATAATTGACCTCCAAATCGAAAATCGGCTGCTAAGCTTATTAGCGATACCGGTTAATTTCTATTTCACCCATGTCCTTACCTGATATAGAGGGGATGCTACGGCAGGCAGCGATGACGCACATAAACTTACCCCGTCGGATAAGCGCGCTATTGGCAGCGTTCGTTTTAATGACGTCCGCTTGCACCGCATTCGCGGCGGAGGTTGTTGGCCAAAAACACTTTCGATTCAGTGGCTTTGCGACGCTCGGGCTGACCAAGGGCGGGGACGAAGACCTTGGATTCCACCGCGATCTCGACCAGGAGGGGCTGTACGACGGTGATTGGTCTGTTTCAGCGGATTCTTTGCTGGGTGTGCAGATGGATGTGGTGGTCAACGATCAGTTTGGCGGTGCAGTTCAGATGGTCGGTAAAGACCGGGTGGAAGACAGCCTGGAGAACAGTGTTGAATGGGCTTTTCTGCGGTATCGCTTCAATCCGGACTGGACCGTTCGCGCGGGTCGTATCGGGTTCGATTTATTCCTGTTATCAGATTATCGCAATGTGGGCTTCGCTTATCTGTGGACCCGGCCGCCCGTTGAATTCTATGCGCCGTTAACGTTTACCAGTTTCGATGGTGCCGATCTGACCTGGTCAACGTATGCGGCAGGTGGCATGTTCAGGGCCAAGATTTCTGCGGGTAACACCGACTCGACTCTGAATATTCTGGATAATCAGGTTAATTTCGAAGTGCACGACATTATGACTGCGGCTTTCAGCTGGGAATCTGAACGCTGGCAATTCAAACTCAGCGCTGTGGATACGAAGGTTGGCGCGCAAGGCCAGTATTTTCCGGGCTCAGAACCTTTAGCGAAAAACTTGCAATTAGCGTTACCCATCTGGCCCGAGCTGGTCAGCGTGCAGGACGATATTTACTTATCAAACCCCCATATCTATTACTATATTTTTGGTGTGGCCTATACTCGCAAGCCCTGGCAAATCCAGTCTGAAATCAGCCGTATTGACCCTCGAGTCAATCTTTATCCAGAAACCGTTCAGGGTTACATTAGCGCAGGCTATCAGGTGAATTCGTTGACACCGTACTTCATGGTGGCCCGCAGTGAGTCGCTGGGAGAAACCCGGCTGGTGCCCGAGCCGCCGGTCATTCCTTCGGCACCTGAGCTGGCGGCGCCACTGGCTGCGCTGCAACAAGGCGTTCAGGCTATCTACGACTCACTCAGTTCCGATCAGACCACGCTAACGGCCGGTTTACGTTGGGATATACGGTACGATCTGGCGTTGAAAGTTCAGTTGGACCACTCACGGGTTGGTCAAAGAGGGCTCAGCCTTTGGGAAGTCCGGAGTGCTCCGATGGCAGACAAAAAGATCAACACCTTTTCCATCAACCTGAACTGTATATTCTAATGATGAAGCCCATAGTGCGCATGATCACATTGATATTCGGGATGTCACTGGCAGTCAGTGTCAATGCCGAGATCGTGGTTGTGGTGAATTCAAAAAGCACTGTTGAACGCTTTAGCTCCCGCGAATTAGTTGATCTTTATATGGGGCGCAACCTGTATTTCCCGAACGGAAGTTTGATTTTACGCCTTGATCAAGCACCGGAGTCGGCTACCCGTGTTCAGTTCTATCGCGGCTTGGTGAATAAAAGCGTGGCAGAGGTCAATGCCTATTGGGCCAAGCTGCTATTCACCGGTCGAGCCACTCCGCCACAAACGGTGGAAAGTGCCGCCGGTGTGCTGCAGGCAGTAAAAAGCAACCTCAATGCCATTGGTTATGTGGACATTAATGACCTCACTGACGAGGTCAAGGTCGTAGGACGAGTGGATCGCGCCATTGTAAAAATAGAGTAACCTGTCCCTGATAAACTGGTGGTCATCATACGGTTAGCTAATCTTACCCCGTTTATTATTCCGGATAGGGAAACACAATATGCCGAAGTCACTGCCCGCCCGACCCAATCAAGCAGAAGCGTTTTTGACAAACGTTCTGCTGCTGCTAGTGGTGCTGGCGCTTTCAGTTTGAACCTGTGAGCGCATACCCTGGAGCAAAAAGTAAAAACCCGCCATACATCATACCTATAGCCAGCATCCAGCTGCCCACGGCGCGCAATGCAATAGGGCCCCATGCCGAGCGCCGGTAAGTGCAGAAAGCCACGGCAGTCACCAGCGCCATCAAAATATAGGCGGCGCTGGTAACGCCGCACACATACAGCAATAGGTCACTGCCTTGCAAAGTGTTCACACCATTGGCGAAACCCTGAGTGAATCCGAACACCACTGCCAGCAGCACGAATACAGCTTGTTTCAGGCGCAGTGCCAGCAGCACCAGCAAGCCCAGGTTGCAGAGGAAAAACAAGTTCAGTGTTTGGATCCAAGTCGGACCGGGAAGCCAGCCACCCAGGATGGCGCCGGTGGCAACGGTAAAGGGAAACCAGAGCAAAACCGACCGGCTGGTGTTGCGCTGCTGTATTCCCGCGAGTAGTCCCAGAGCCAGCCAGGGTAGCAAATGCTCCAGTGATGTAATGGGGTGTGCCAGCCCGCTATAAAATTCACCGAGGCGGGTCGTCACCAGGTGGGCAAAACTCAACTGCGGCAACAGCAATGTGATACCGCCAAGCATAATTGATATTGATCTCATGCGGGGTTCGCTTTTAAGTAAAAATGTGCGGTTACTGAATCATGCCGACGCTGAGTGCAGAAAAATAAACCCCCAGTGCGGCAATAACACCTCCCATTGCGCGCACCGCGTTGGCGCCGGTGGGCCAATAGGTCAGGATGCCCAATACAATGCCAGCCAAGTGGAGCAGACCGGTCGCGACTACGAAGCCAACACCATAGGCCAGCGGGTTTGCGGCAGCGGGCACTTCTGTGCCATGAGCATAGCCGTGAAAAACGGCGAAAAAGCCCACCACGAGGGCAGCGATCCCCAGAGGTGGCTTTATTTTTAACGCGATCAAAAGGCCCAAGACCAAGGCGGAAAATGCGATACCGATTTCAAAATAGGGCATCGCAACGCCGGCAATACCGAGCAGCCCGCCGAGGGCCATGACTAGCGGAAACGTCATCGGTAGTAACCAAATGGCGGGCTTTTCGAGCTGGGCGCCCCAGAGCCCGACAGCGACCATCGCGACCAGATGGTCGAGGCCCAGAAACGGATGAAAAAAACCGCTGACTAACCCGCCGGCAACCCCCGTACCCGAATGCGCGTAGGTGGTACCAGCAAACAAAAGGAAACATACTCCGGCACCGCAGTGGGTGATCCAACTTTTCATATTGAACGATCCTGTGTTAAGCGCTGTTAATTAGTATGTCGAGGCGAGAGTAGAACCAGTACGCCCCGATAGTGCCAATGGCATAAAAGGCCGCGGTTGTGCTCCATGAGGGGAAGCGAACCTGAAGGTTACGGTGCGCCCAAATCAGAGCCAAAATCAGAAACACAAAACAAAGCTGGCCCAACTCGACGCCGATATTAAAGAATAATAACGCCGCTGGAAGATTTTCCGGGGACAAACCTATACTCGTGAGCGCGCCGGAGAAACCAAAGCCATGTAACAGTCCGAAAGCCAAAGCGATAAGCCAGGGAAAGCGGGCGCTGAGGCTGGGTTTTCCCTGCCGGTATTTGACCACTTCCACTGCGATAATGGCGATACTGAGCGCAATGGCAGCATTGACTGGTTTTTCCTCCACACCGATCCAGCCTAATGTGACGGCGGCAAGCGTCACGCTATGGGCAACGGTGAACGCAGTGATGGTGTGAAGCAGCATGCGGGTACTGTTAACCAGCCACATCAACCCGAGCACAAACAACAGATGATCTACTCCCAACAAAATGTGCTCGAACCCTAAGGGAATATAAGTGGCGATTACCTGAGATAGAGGAAGTATCCTATCGGCGGTAAGAATAACGGCGGAATGAGTGCCGGTGAGCGTATAGGTTTGTTGTCTCTCATTGTTGCGTTTAATCTGTACCACTACCGCGGAATATCGTTCATCGGTTTGAGCCAGACTAATGGTGCCGTGTAATCCGCCTGTTCCGCAATTAAGTACACCAGAATGGTGTCGGCAATGCTTGGGGAACTCCGCGACAGGGGGGGGCGCCGCGTTAGCGGAAGAGTAGTTCCATTCAATGAAGAAACGTCCGCTTTGAAATTCACTTAAGGTGAGTAATGCAATGGGGGTTTCATGGGCCGATACGGGCTGGCTCGCCAGCAGCCCTGAAAGGGGCAATAGTAAGCTGATCAAACAGTGGTAAAAATAATTAACGGTGCTGCGGTTGCCCTGTTTCATTCTCGTTCACTTTAAGTAGACACGATTCGCTCCATGGTTAGAACTTTACTTGCTTTAGCGGACACTTTTATGAAACAACCTTCGCCGCATGAAAAGGGCCGTAGCCGGAAAAAATACACTTGTAGGCCCGCACCGAGAGGTTGTTGCGTATGCTGCGCCTGATACCTCGATGAACACCAGTGTACTTGTTATAACGGGCTCAACTATCGCAGTAATTGTGTTAGAGTGGTTTATCCATTCCATTTCAACGGGGTTTTCTACCCGTGTTCCCACGCATAATTCCGGTCGGCCGGGGTTTCTTTTAGACGCTTGTCGTAGGGTAGATATCCATGTCAGCAAAGGCGGAGCCGAATCTGTCTGCAAAAGCTGTTATGGATTTAGTTTTATTGATGCAGGATGACTCAAATCGATATGAAGCGTTATAAAATAGTTCATCAAACCTATTATAACTTTCCTGAACCGGTCAGGTTGCAACCGCATACGATGCGGCTCCGGCCACGGGAAGGCCACGAGTTACGTATCGAAAGTTCAACACTGGAAATCTCCCCGGATGCCTCATTGCGCTGGCAGAGGGATGTTGAAGGCAACTCGGTTGCAACTGCGACTTTCAACGGTCATACCCAGCATTTAACTTTTGATAGCGAAGTTATAATTCAACAATATAACCAGCTTCCTTACGATTTCCTGGTCGCGGACTATGCGCTGAATTTTCCAATTCATTACAATAATGAAGACAGGATCGTGCTTTCACCCTATCTGCAAAAATCAGTAAAAGATGAGTCGGTCACATTGATGAAATGGGTTGATGAGCTTTGGAAGCCGGGGCAACAGGTTCAAACATTTGAGCTTCTGTTGCGTTTGAATCAACTGATTTTTCAAACCATTAAATACAGCATGCGGGAGGAGGCAGGTGTTCAGTCAGCGGAGCACACGCTGACCTGTGGTTCCGGTTCCTGCCGGGATTCTGCCAATCTGTTTATGGTGGCGGCACGACAGCTGGGTTTCGCCGCTCGTTTTGTCAGTGGCTATATTTACTCTGACTCGCCTATCGCACAATCCGGTTCCACTCATGCCTGGGCTGAGGTGTTTATTCCGGGGGCGGGTTGGAAGGGGTTTGACGCCACCACAGGAAATATTGTCGGCGCGGATCACATACCTGTGGCGGTATCAAGATCACCGGAATCAGTGCCACCGGTTGCCGGTTCGTTTATCGGGCCGCCGGGTGCCAGCATGAAAGTCAATGTGTGGGTAACCGAATTGTTTCAATCCTGAACCTGGCTACGAAAGGAGAGGCAAATGTCATGTGGTTGCAAACCAGTTGTGAATTAAAATTTATCATTGAAATGCCCACGCCTTTTGTTTTGATGCTGCGTCCCAGGAGTGGTGCTCAACAATGGGTGGCCTCCGAGGAATATTTACTTTACCCGAACGTACTGGCTGTTGAGTTCACGGATGACTACGGGAATCTGTGCCAACGGCTGGTTGCGCCTCCGGGTGAATTTACGATATACACATCGGCGCGGATCCTGACCGCAGATGATGTTGATATTGTTCCGGGAGGCGCATTTGTTGATGTTCAGAATCTGCCGGATAGTGTTCTGAAATATTTATTGCCCAGTCGTTATTGTGAGTCAGATCGGTTTGGTGATATGGCCTCCGAAATAACCGCTTCGCAGAAGCCGGGATACGACCAGGTTCGGGAAATCGAACGTTGGTTGCATAACACCATCATGTATCAACCCGGCAGCAGTTCTCTTCCCCTTTCTGCCATCGAAGTCAACCACCAGCAGTACGGAGTGTGCCGGGATTTATCTCATCTAGGCGTTGCATTGTGCCGTAGCCTGAGTATTCCCGCCCGCATGGTGGTTGGGTATCTTTACGGGCTGCAGCCAATGGAACTACATGCCTGGTTCGAAGCCTATGTAGCCGGGCGTTGGTATACATTCGATGCCACCCAGTCTGTAAAGCTGGGGGGGTATGTGTCCATTGGTTACGGTCGGGATGCGGCCGACGTTGCGGTCTACAACCAGTTTGGCCCTGCGGTGTTTCCGATTCAGCAAACAGTTTACGTGCATCGGGTTTAAGGCATTTTTTGTTAAACCGGTGCTGCTAACGAAATGCTTTGCTGATTCGCAGTTTACCCCGATTAAGGGATGTCTGAATAACGTGCCTGGGGACTATGCCCGGGGACTATGCCCGGGGGCTAAAAGTTGATTAGGAAATCCTGTTGAATCGTTCATGGCCACTGCACCAAGTGTCGGGACTTGAAGCCTGTGCCTGTGATATAACCAATCAGGTTATGTTTGAATTGATGTAGTGGTATCGAGAGAGGGACGTGATGACCGACACAATTAGTAAAACAAGGTACCGGAACGCAAGGGCATTCTACTTGCGCAGGGGGGCCAATGACGCGATCTACGCGGAGGTGGCCACGCAGTTATAATGGCGTTATTCTTCCCGCACCCGGAGGCCCCTGCAGCTAAACAAGCGTTGCAGTTGCATCCGGACATAAAGTGGTTGCGTTCCCCGTTACCGTATTCATTGGATCATATTAATTGCTATCTGCTGCGCGACGGTGATGGTTGGTGCATCGTGGATACCGGAATGAATAACGATGCTGCCCGGCAGAATTGGCTTGACGTAATAGAAGCGGAATTGGAGGGGGCGCCGATCACCCGGGTATTTGTGACCCACCACCACCCGGACCATGTCGGATTGGCAGGCTGGCTATGCGATTCACGCCGGATCCGCTTATTCATGACACAAACCGAATACTTGTATGCTGCTGCTTTCGGGGGGGCGCCCCGTAGTCAACCGTTCTGGGAAACGTCTGCGTATTTCGACGAGAACGGCATTGCGGACAGCGATCGGAAAATTATTTTGGGCAATACGGATTACACCCATCTGGTGTCGGAGTTGCCCGGTAGTTTCCATCAGCTGCTGGACAAGGAAATTATTAAAATCGGATCTCACCACTGGGAAGCAATCACCACCGGCGGTCACGCACCTGAACACCTTTGTTTGTATTGTGCCGACCTGGATATTCTGATTTCCGGTGATCAAGTGTTACCGGGTATCACCTCTAATGTCAGTGTGACGCCCATTCAGCCCACCGCTAACCCGCTGCAACATTGGCTCGATGCCCATGCAGAAGTGGCAGCGAGGGTGCCGGATTCGGTGTTAGTGCTGCCAGCTCACCAGCTACCTTTTACCGGTTTGCACGAACGCCTGAATGCGGTGGTAGAACATCACCACGAGCGGCTCGATGCGTTGCAGGCTCTGTGCGATCAACCACGCACTGCGCAGCAGCTTACGACGCGATTGTTTAAGCGTGAGCTGGACACGTTTCAGAATTTTATGGCGGTGGGAGAGTGCGTAGCGCACCTCCATTATTTGTTACACCAGAAACGAATTAACAGGGTTCTAACTGACGGTGTTTATTGGTATCGGCAATGTTAAACCGTGTCGCAACCGCTCAGAGACAGTAGAGGAAATTCAGCGAAATGAATCAGCAGGCAAACACGGATCACTCCGTATCTTTAGTCGACCGTTTTACTGAAGTTGTCCGTACCCGCCGTTCGGTGCGTGGTTTTCAATCCACCCCGGTGGACGATGCCATTCTGACGCGACTTTTCGAACTGGCACAGCAAGCGCCCTCCAACTGCAACACACAGCCCTGGATAGTGCACGTGGTCAGCGGCGACAAACTGGAACAGTTGCGAGCGTTGCTACCGGTCAATACAATGCAGGGGAAAATGACCCTGGACTTCCCTTATGAACCCAAGTACCAAGGTGTGTTTCAGGAACGACAATACGACGCCGCCAACCAAATGTACGGTGCGCTGAATCTGGAACGTAAAGACAAGCAGCAGCGGCAGCAAGTGTTCCTGCGTAATTATTCCTTTTTCGGCGCACCGCATGTGGCGTTTCTATTTCTGCCGGAACCCTTCGGTTTGCGCGAAGCCGCCGATGTTGGAATGTATGCCCAAACTTTGATGCTGGCATTGTCAGCGCAGGGCTTGGCCAGTTGCCCGCAAACATCCCTGGGTTTTCATGCGGACGCGGTACGCGATTGTCTGGGTATCGAGGCAGGAAACAAATTGCTGTTTGGTATTTCCTTCGGGTATGAGGATAGCTGTGATCCGATTAATGACACCCGCATAGGTCGGGCCCCATTGGTAGAGACCACGGTGTTTCATCGTTAGTCAGTATGGCTGTTGTCTTTTTAGAGATTTGTCAGGCTTGTCGATTAAGCTCGCGTAATGCTAGAACCGTTAGTCATGCACGGATTTCTTCCCCGTTATTTCAATTCCGGTTAACGATTAGATACTTATAAGTATACATCCTATCAACGTTCTGGTCGGTAAACAGGCCATGTTGGAACTTTTGCTGACCTGTTTGTATTCAAGTTTTATGTTCCGGCTAAGGGGCAACAATTAGTTCCCTAATTCATACATTTTTCTAGCTTAAAACGTTAAATCACTGTGCTATCATGCTGGCTTTCCGAACATTAATAAATAGGCTGAATAATTTTATTCGGCTATTAGTACGCGCGCATCGCCGCTCGGCCCCGTGCGCCTTTTGGATTGACGGTTAAAATTAAAATGGATATTAAGATGTACAAGCACGTGTATAAGCTGTTATTGGGGTTCGCTTTATTGAGTGTTGTGATTGGGGAAGCAAATTCTGCAACGCTAGAGCCATTGAATATCAAATTTAAGTCAGCAAATTCTTTTTCGTCGTCTTCTGCGAACACGCAAAAAGCCTCCAAAGAACCGGACCTGAACGCGCTACTTGATCTTGGCAAAAACGAGTCATTGGAAACCCTTTCCAAAGGCACGGATACGCAGGGGAATCGTCATGTTCGTTATCGGCAGAGCTATCACGGGTTGCCGGTATGGGGACAGCACGTTGTCGTTCATGACAAAAGCCGCAAGCTTTATGCTATTAATGGCAGTGTCGCCAGAGATTTGGAGCAGGAAGAAAACCTGGTTGACGTAGGCGATCGTCCGGATGTCGGCATCAGCAATATTCCGGGTCAACCGGTTGAAGACAAAATCAAGACCAAGGCCGAACAATGGTGGTTAAAATCCCATCCACCAGGCGCCGGTGAATGGGTTATAAAACACCAGAAAGACAGTCGGCAAATTTTCATTCACAGTGACGACAAAGCCTATGTCGTGAGAGTGATTACCTATCTTGTCAACACTCAGGATGAAATGCCCGCTAGGCCTACCGTTATAATTGATGAAAGCAGTGGCAAGATTCTAAAAGCCTGGAATGCCCTGGCGCACGCTGAAGCCACCGGGCCTGGGGGCAACGAGCGGGTGGGGCGGTACAATTATGGTACCGACTTCCCGGCTTTGGATGTCGAAGAGAATGCCGCCGGTTGCATTATGGAAAATGATGCCGTGCGTACAATTGATCATCAGAGCCAGGAAGAACAACGGATTACGGATCCGTTTATGTTTGAGTGTTACCGTAATACCTACAAAGCCACAAATGGAGCCTATTCGCCCATAAACGACGCTCACTATTTTAGCAGTGTGGTTGCCGCTATGTATCAGGAGTGGCTGTCCGTTGACCCGCTATCCCACAAAATAAAAGCAAAGGTTCACTACGGCGAAGAAATGGACAATGCTTTCTGGGATGGAGAAGCGGTTAATTTCGGTGACGGCAATGAAATCTATTTTCCGTTTACCGTCCTGGATATTGTTTCTCATGAAATTTCCCATGGCTTCACCGAAGCCCATTCCAGCTTGATTTACCAGGATCAGTCCGGTGCGATTAATGAATCCTATTCGGATATTGCAGGCGAAGCTGCGGAATATTATATGCACGGCAAAGTCGACTGGCTTGCAGGGGCAGACCTGTCAAAAACCGGCGAGCCGCTGCGGTACTTTGAAGATCCGGCGATGGACGGCGCCTCGATTGGCCACGCCAAGGATTTTTTTGAGGAATTGGACGTTCATCTGGGGAGCGGTGTTTTTAACCGAGCCTTCTACCTGCTGGCCAATTCGGAAGGATGGAACGTTCAAACGGGTTTCCAGGTGTTTGCCCATGCCAATCAATTTTACTGGACCCCGACCACTACTTTCCAGGAAGGAGCATGTGGCGTGATGGATGCCGCCACGGATATGGGGCTGCCGTTATCCGCGATCGCCGTAGCGTTCGGCAAAGTGGGGGTGGTGTGCAGCACCGATACCACCGACTCTGACGCAGACGGAATGCCGGATGGCTGGGAGGTCACGCTCGGTTTTGATTATCTGAACCCCGCAGACGCGGACGACGATGCGGATCTGGATGGTTTGACCAATCTGGGAGAATACCAGAACAAGGCCGATCCTTTTGTCGCGGATTCGGATGCCGATAGCCTTTCGGACGGTGATGAAGTAACTCTGTACGGTACCTCGCCTGTGTTGGCCGATACCGACTTGGACGGTATCGGCGACGCGGCAGAAATTGGACTAGGACTGGATCCATTGGATGCGGGTGATCGTGATCTGGATAACGATGGCGATGGCGTTACCAATTACGAAGAATTCTTGATGAACACCGACCCGTTTGATGACAGCTCGGTGGCGAAATTGTTTGACCAGTTCCATGAGCGGTTCGAGGGTGAAATTGCTGAGGACTGGTCCTTGGAGTCTTCCAACCCAAACCGGGGCTGGAAGGTGAATGGGCAATGGTCCAGTGAAGGTAGCGAGGGCTTCAAAGCCAATCGAGTTCCGGATGGCGAACGAGCCGTTGCCCAGTTGCGCCGGTTATTTGAAGAAGGCGTATTGACTCTGGATTACCGGGTTTCCAGTGAAGAGCAGTTTGATTTTTTTCAAATTATTGTGGATGGCAACGAGCTGATATCGGTCTCCGGTGAACAAAGCGATTCAGTGAGGATAGAGCTTGAACGCGGAGTGCATACCCTTCAATTTATCTATGTTAAAGATGCTGATACGGCCGCTAACGCTGACGCTGCCTGGATTGATAATCTGAAATTTGAGGGTATCAGTGTTGACAACGATGGCGACGGTATATCAGACCTGTGGGAGCTGCAATACGGTTTTGATCCTGAGTCTGCCGATGATGCGAAATTGGACCGGGATAATGATGGACTAACAAATCTGGAAGAGTTTCAAAACTCAACCGATCCTGACCGGGCCGATACCGATGGAGATGGCCTGAGTGACAGCGATGAAGTCCGAATCTACGGCACGTCGCCCCTGGCGGGCGATACCGATGCCGATGGTATTCCGGACGATTTTGAGATTCGTTATCAGTTAGACCCGCTGGATGCTACTGATGCGGATCAGGATAATGACCGTGACGGATACAGCAACAGGGATGAAGCGCTTTGGGATACCAATCCGAATGATGCAAATTCTTCGCCGACACCGGAGGTTTACTTCCTGGAGTCTTTCGAACAGCCTCTTGCCGATTATTGGTCGTTAAGCGCTTCCGAGGGCGCGGCAAACTGGCAGGTGAATTCACAGTGGGCCAGTGACGGCGAGCAAAGCCTGATGATGGCTGGGTTGGAAGATTCTCAATTTGCTTCGGTTGAAATGCAACGATTTGTGGAAGCAGGCACATTATCGTTTGATTACCGCACATCCACCGAATATCAATATGACTTTTTGCAGGTGTTGATTGACGGCGAAGAGGTGTTAAACGTATCGGGGCTGGAAGAAGGCCGTTTTGAAGTTGATCTGAGTAGCGGGCCGCACCGCATTCAGTTTGTCTACGTAAGAGACGAGTCGTTGATGGAGAACGAGAATAAGGTATGGATCGACAACCTCGTATTCTCCAGTAGAACAGCCGATAGTGACGCCGACGGTATGGCTGATGGCTGGGAAACCAGCTGGGGTCTGGATTCCAATGATCCTGCGGACGCACTTCTTGACGGTGATGAGGATGGCTTAACGAACCTGGAAGAGTTTCTGAATAGCACCAACCCACAATCGTCTGATAGTGATGAGGACGGTCTTAACGATGGAGATGAGGTTCATGTCCACCTTACTTCCCCGGTATTATCGGACACCGATGCGGACGCTATTCCTGACTTGTTCGAAGTCAGCAACCGGTTGGATCCACTGGATGCTGCGGATGCAATGCAGGATGCGGATAGCGATGGCGCGACCAATCTGGACGAATACATTACCAGTACCGATCCCAACGATGCGCTGTCTGTTGCGGTTCGGGTCACCAGCTTTCTGGAAACGTTCGAAGAGAGCGTGCCTGCGGATTGGTTAATTCTGAGTACGGACCCGCAACACGGTTGGCAACGTAATCAGCAGTGGTCTGCCCACAGTGGTTTTAGTCTGGGGGTTGAGGATCTGACCCAGTCCGCAAACGCCCTGGTTGAGATTCGTCACTTATTTTCCGCCGGTACGCTGAGTTTTGATTATCGGGTCATGAGCGCGGAAACCGATGAATTTGTTGTAAGAATTGATGGTGAGGAAGTGTTGGTGCGCGCCGGTGAAATTCAGGGACGTTTTACCACTGATCTGGAGCCGGGGGCGCATATTATCCAAATCTTGATGCAGAAAAATACCAGTCAGGATAATGAGCAGGGAGCCTGGGTCGACAACGTACTGTTCACTGGTGATGACCCTGATATAGACGGTGACGGTATGTCAACGGAATGGGAGCTGCGATATAACCTGGATCCGGATGATCCATCGGATGCCACTCTGGACGGTGACAACGACGGTCTGACTAATCTGGAGGAATACGCGTTCAAGACCGATCCCACAGTTGCAGACAGCGACCAGGATGGGTTGAGTGATGGTGATGAGGTCAATATCTATGAAACCTCTCCGATCCGGGCGGACACCGATGCTGATGGCATGACCGATGACTTTGAAATCCGTTATCAGTTGGACGCCCTGGACGCGGCAGACGCAGACGGTGATCCGGACAACGATGGGTTCACCAACTTGCAGGAGTCGCAGTGGGGCACCGACCCCCAGGATGAGGCCTCGCTTCCGGTAGCTGAACATTATTTTGTCGAGTCCTTTGAAAGCGGCTTGCCGGCGGACTGGGTATTGTCTGGTGAGGGCCAGCACTGGAGCCTGAATAACGAATGGTATACCGACGGGATTCTGAGTCTTGCCATATCGCAACTGGCGGATGCGCAGATGGCCGCGGTGGAATTCACCAAGCTTTATGAAGCTGGCACCTTAAGCTTCGATTACAAAACCTCGACAGAGCAGGACTATGACGTTTTTAGGGTATACCTGGACGGAGAGGAAGTGCTTGCTGCCTCTGGTGAAAGTGAGGATTCTTTCACTGTGAATCTGGACGCCGGTCCGCATACAATCGAGTTCGCGTACATGAAAGATCTGGTTGACGGTGTTAACGAGGACACGGTCTGGATCGATAACGTGCGGTTTATTAATTACGGTGAAGATCACGATAATGATGGTATGAGCACCGAGTGGGAGCGGGAGCATGGTCTTGACCCGTTTTATGGGCTGGATGCGCTGATGGATCCGGACGGAGATGGTTTTAACAATTATCAGGAATTCAAACAGGATTCTGATCCGTTCGAAGCCAACGTGGATGTGTCAGTTAAGATAGTGAAAACCATCGAAGCCAATCCGCTTTTGATCCATTACCAACTGCAGGTGCGCAATCGCGGTGTGCTCAATGCAGAAGGGGTAGTTTTGGACCATCGCATTCCTGTGGATTTGATTGCGATGGTGGATTTCAGCCAGGAAGAGGATAGTCAACTCGGCTGCGAGCTGGTTGAAACCGGTATCATGTGCAATACAGACCAGATGAAAGGTAAATCGAAAGAGGTGATCGATATCCGAATCATCACCCCTGACGACGAAACGAAACACGACCTGAGTGCCTCCGTTTCTACACAAAGTTTAGAACATAACAGTACTAATGATTCGGCATCTAAACAGTATGCGGGATCATTTGAGTGGCTTAGTTTGTTGCTGTTGGGTTGGCTCGGCTTTCGCAGAAAAATGCGGTAGCCGCTACGGAATACTTTTGAGTGCAGTTTCCAGATGTGCCAGCGTGCGGTCAATATGCAACAATTTATCCAGGCCGAATAAGCCAATACGGAAACTTTTATAGTCTTCCGGCTCACCGCATTGCAATGGGACACCTGCAGCCACCTGCAGGCCTTGTTCAATAAAAGGCTTACCGCTTTGCATCAGGCTGGCATCGGTATAGAACACCGCAACGCCGGGCGCAGCATAACCTTCTGCGGCTACACTTTTGATGCCTCGTTTAGCAAACAGGGCGCGCACACGGTCTCCCAATTCCTGCTGCGCATCCCGTATTTTTTCAAAACCCAGGGCTTCGGTTTCCTTCATGGTGTCGCGGAAAGTTTTCAACGCGTCAGTAGGCATGGTGGCATGATAGGCATGTCCCCCATTCTCATAGGCTTCCATAATCTGAAGCCACTTTTTTAGATCGCAGGCAAAGCTACTGCTGTGTGTATTGTCGATGCGCTGCCGGGCGTTTTCGCTGAACATCACAAGGGCGCTGCAAGGGGAAGAACTCCAGCCTTTTTGCGGCGCTGATATTAGGATATCCACCCCACAAGCCTGCATGTCCACCCAAATGGTGCCGGACGCTATACAATCCAGTACAAACAAGCCGCCCACGGAATGGACGGCTTCTCCGATGGCTTTTAGATAGCCGTCGGGCAAAATTATGCCGGATGCCGTTTCCACGTGGGGAGCGAAAACCAGGTCAGGCTTTTCATTGTGTATGGCATTCACCACCTCATCGATAGGCGGGGGAGTGAAGGGCGCTTGTGGGTTGGAGTCGATAGGGCGGGCCTTTAATACCGTTGCCGAGGACGGTATTTTTCCCATCTCGAAAATCTGTGACCAGCGGAAGCTAAACCAGCCATTACGGATCACCAGGCAGCGTCTGTCGTGAGCAAATTGCCGGGCTACCGCTTCCATACCGTAGCTGCCGCCACCGGGAACCACGGCGACGGCGTGGGCATTGTAAACCTGCTTCAAGGTGCCGGAAATATCGCGCATCACCTCCTGGAACTGCTGTGACATGTGATTCAGTGAGCGGTCGGTGAATACGACGGAATACTCCAATAGGCCATTGGGATCCACTTCGGGTAACAGTCCGGGCACAGGGGGCCTCCTTTTTCGGGTGGTGTTGGCAGGTTATAACTGCGGGTTATAGAGCGCGATCTGAGGCGCTCGAAAACCCCGATTCGGAAGCTTCGCACAATTCGCAATGCAATTAAATGCTTATGCAAAAACGAGCGCGGTGCTCCGGGTATTATCGTGTAATAGAGCTAACCTATTGATAATAAGAGCCTAATGACCCTTAAGATTGAAATCGTCGGTGGCAAAAACCGGCTTATACGGGTTTGGAATAAGCATTTAACTAACAATTTCTTCAAATATCGTTTGATTTCGCTATCATAGCGACCAATTACCTTTTTAACCCCTAATAAATAAACGGCTAGATGTCCCTATGAATAGTTTCGTAAGAGAGCCAAATGACAGCAGCAACACCCGGGAAACGAATCTGATCAGTCGGGTTGGTGACAACAGCATGGGGTTGTCTAAGGAAGCCATCGCCGAGCTGAACCGGGTCTATCGACCGCTCGATTTTGAAGCCCGTATTGCACGCCTTTATGAAGACTTTAATCAAGACAAAATATTAGTGACGTCTTCGTTTGCAGCGACTTCGGCTTATTTTCTCCATATTATTTCCAAAATCCGTCCGCAGCAGGTGGTTCACTTTATTGATACCGGGTTTCATTTCCAAGAAACCGCGGAATACCGCAACTACCTGATTGAGCGCTTCCAGTTGAAGGTTGCCGATATTACCCCGGATAAGCATCATCATGCCTACAGTGTCAGTGAACAGTTGTGGGAGCAAGATCCGGATCTATGCTGCTCCGTTAACAAGGTCCAACCGCTTGAAGAAGTGAAAGAAAATTATCACGTTTGGGTGTCCAGCCTGATGGGCTGGCAGACCGAGCACCGGGCCTCTTTGGAAGTGTTTGAGGAACGACGCGGGATCATCAAATTCAACCCGATGATCGATGTCACTAAAGAAGAACGTGACAACTACATCAGCGAACACGACTTGCCGTTTCACCCATTGGTGGCTGAAGGTTATTCTTCGATCGGTTGCACCCATTGCACCGTAAAAGGGGATGGCCGTGCCGGGCGCTGGCAGGGCAAGGAAAAAACGGAATGTGGGCTACACCTTTAGAATCAGCCTGGCATGTCTAAAAACCACCACGTAGTTGGTGGTTTTTTTTCGTCTTGTAAAACGTGAAAGATACACAAGGCCAGGTGGTGTACAGGCGCGCCTGTATTCGACTTTGGTCTAACGTCTTGGCGCCAATTTGTTTGCTAATCTGGGGACAGTCCGGATTTGAATTTACAAATTTGGTCTACACTGGTTAGGTGCATGTAGATAGGTGCATGTAGAGAGGTGCGTTAGACCTGGGGGCAGGGAAGAGACAAGTACGGTCGCTGTTTCTCCTGTGTCATGATTACTAACAGCGGTTTACCGGCTCTCTAATTTACTGGCGGGTTTAACGTGCAGGCTGCGTGGGTGGTCTGTCACATCACAAAAATAAAAACCAAACGGAACAGCATCGAGGTTACCCATGAATACGGAAATTCATATTAGTAGTTTTGTTGTGCAAGCCAAGCCGGATCAACTTAGATATGTTGAGCACAGCCTGGAACAGTTACCCGGGGTCGATGTATTTCAATTGGATCCATCCGGAAAAATTGTGATTACGCTGGAAACCCATAGCAGTTGGGAAATTACCAAGTGCAGTGCCGACATTTTTGAAATCAGCGGTGTATTGTCTTGCAACATGGTATATCACCATGCGGAAACCGAGCAGGAGTTAGACAGTTTCATCGTATAGCGTGGCTGCTGCCCGGTATTGAAGGTGATCAGTTGCATGTGGCTCAATATTTGATGCTGCAGCCATAGGCGGTTGTTTGCGCCAATTTCACCGGGCGGCCTGCATCCATGTCGGCCATAGTGGAGCGAACGTAATTGGTGGCACCATTCAGACTGCTGGCCCGTGCCGAGGGCTTATCATCAATGGCGCCCATGTACACCAATCTGCCTACCGGATCGATGACGTACATATGGGGTGTGGTTTTCGCACCATATGCGCGGCCTACCTTGCCCGTCGGATCTAATAGTACGGCGCTGGGGTGGGCTTTTCTGCTGCTGGTGAGTTCGTTGGCTTCGTTCCCTTTAACGTAGCCTTGAGCGCCAGGCTTTGATGAAATAATGGACAGCCAGATAACATCTTTGTTGGTCATTTCTTTTTGCAACGCTTGCATATTATTGGAATCGTAATGCTTTTGTACGTAGGGACAGCCATGGTTGGTCCATTCCAGCACCACGCGCTTGCCGCGATATTGGTTTAACTGATGAATCTTTCCATCGCTGTCCGTTAGCGTGAAGTCCGGCGCCATATTGCCGATACTGGCGGCAGCCAGTGCGTGCTGACTAAACATCAATGAGCACAATAGCAAAAATGCGGAGCCGAGAAATGGTTTGCATCGTATACTGGTGGTGTTCATGTTTGCTCTCCAGAAAAGGATTATCGGGATTGGGTTACTGCTTGTATTCGTTCGATCAGAAGTTGCTCGGTCAGAAGTTGCGGCAGAATCTCCGGTGTTGTGCTATCCGGATCCCCATACCAGAGATACAGTGGTACACCACTGCGATTAAAACTTTCGATGGTGCTGGCAATACTTTCATCTCGGCGCGTCCAGTCGGCTTTTAACTTTATAACCTTGTTGGCTTTGAAAAGAGCGCGGACTTTATCCGTCTCCAGGGCGACCAATTCGTTCGCTTTGCAGGTGATGCACCAATCAGCAGTAAAATTCACGAATACCGGGCCTTTCTCGCGGGCCTGCTGCAGTGCTTCCTGGCTAAAGGGTTGCCAGTCGTTTGGTCCGGCCGCAACGTTGCTTGCCGGGGCATCAGTGGGGCCGGGCGCGTCGAACAGCGAGCGGGTGCTGGCAATACCGCACAATAGAATCACTAAGGCGGCGATTTGCCCTGTGTAGCGCCAGAATTTGGCGTTCACCTTGCTCAGCCAAACAATCCAGGTGATCAGAACTGCGCCTCCGGCAGCGGCAAGTACTCCGATATCGCCGACCTGTTGAGTCAACACCCATAGCAGCCAGACTGCCGAGGCATACATGGGGAACGCCAGAAGTTCTTTAAAACGCTGCATCCATAAGCCTGGCGCGGGTAAGCGCCGCAACCAGCCGGGAAACTGGCAGAGCAGGATAAAGGGCGTTGCCATTCCCAACCCCAGAAACACAAAAACCGATAGCGTTACCAACGGGGTTTGCAATAGCGCATAACCCAGGGCTGCGCCCATGAACGGCGCGCTGCAAGGGCTCGCGACCACAGTGGCAAGCAAGCCGGTGAAAAACGATTTGCGCAGTCCGTGGCCTTGAGTGAGCGTTTGCCCGACGCCCATAAAACGGCCACCCAATTCGAATAGCCCGGATAAGCTCAGTCCAATGACAAAGAAGAGCCAAACCAGGATCAGTACCAGTAGTGGGTTTTGCAGGTGAAAGCCCCAACCTGAGGCTATACCGCTGTTGCGTAACCAGATCAGAATTCCAGCCAGTACCAAAAAACCGGACAGAACGCCGGCTGCGTATAACCAGCCGTGAGTTGCTGCGTGACGAATTCGCGCCTGGCGGCTGTCCGCCATTTGCACCAGGGACAGTACTTTGATGGACAGCACCGGAAACACACAAGGCATCAGATTCAGGATTAGGCCACCGACGAAGGCCATCAACAACGCCGCCGCCCAGCTCACTTTTGACGGCGATTCACCAGTTGGAGCCGGAGAGGACAACATGGGGGAATCGGGGTCCACGTCGTAGGCGCGTTGCACGAGGGAATCTTTACCAGCGAATCCGGTTTGTTCGCTAAGGACAAGAAGGCCATCGAGCTCACCTGCTTCAGCACCGAAGCGGGTAGCCATGGTCAGGGTAAAGCCGTCTTCATCGCGTGCAAAAGTCTGTTGTGCTGCGGGCTGAATGATGTCCTTTTGATTAGGGAAATAGACCGCCCCGGTGACTTCGGTACCGGTGGAAAGGGGCACGCTAAGGACAAGCTCATCCTTGTTCAGGCTGGCTTGCGCAGCCCAAGGCAGCGGCCGAGGTAATTCAGAGCGGGCTTTATCCAGTTGAGCTTTCCAGCCACTCGGCTCCGCCGTGTTTTTTACCTTTACGGTCAGGCTGAGATCGCCTTCTTCCGGAATGCAGACTTCCTCACAAACTAACCAGAAGGCGTTGGTTCGAAGTGTCACTTGCCCCCCCGGCTCCGTATTGCTGGGTACCGTGATCTTGGTCTGCAGAAGTACTTCACCGCTGTAACCGAAGTTCACCAAAGGGCCTACGGCAATGCGATGAGGAGTAGGCCATTTGATTTCGCCAGCATTCCAGCCTTCCGGTAAAGACCAATCCAGCGTGGTAGGTTCACCGGAGTCGCCCGGATTTTTCCAGTACGTGTGCCAATGGGGTCGGATCTGCTGGCGAAGGGCAACCGTGAATTCCTGGCCGGGATGAACCGCGAGGTAATCAGTTACCAGGCTGGCTGTCATATTGGGGGTTTTCACCGCGGGGCCTTCCCCGCTGAGCTGCGCAGCAAAACTGTTGCCCGTGAACCCGGTAGCCACGATCAGGAAGAACAGAAGTAAGCTGTTGAGGGTCAGTGGCAGGCTGCAACGTTGCGGCATCATATGCGGAAAACGCCAAGTGGATTAGGTGGCTTTGTTGAAATATTAATACGCAGGGTATCCCTTTCTCGGGGTTATTAATAGATAGAGTGGAGCCAGACTCAAGAGTTCCTGGTCGGCGGGATTAATCGGAGAATTGTGGTAACCTTGCCACCGCTAAAGTCGGAGGATTGAATGTGACATTGGATGTTGTCAGTGTGTTTATGATGGCCTTGCCCGGATTGCTGATGGCCTGGGTGCCGATGCTTTGGGGTGGCATTGTTGGACAATGGAAGCAAGTGAATCAGGTGCTGAAATTTGCTTTTATGTCTTGCTGCATAACCCATGGGGTGGTGGCGCTGGGAGGCGCTGTGCTAGCGACGCCGTTGTATTTTCTGTTCGGCCCCGGCCTGTCTGAACTGTGCCAGAGAACCAGCTCCCTGCAGTGTGACATGATGAGCTGGCTATACGCGAATAAAGCCGGCATCGGCTTCATCCTATGGCTGTCTGTCATGTTGCTTGTTCCCTATATATTGCTGCGCTTCTTTCATGAGGGTAAACGGCAGGGCGTGGCCACGTGTTGAAACTAATGTGCAGCTTGTTGCTGTTGATTGTGCTGGGTGTATTACTGCTGCAGCTGGATGACGAGCTTGTGCCCGGTGCCCAGGCATTGCTGGATAAGGTTTCGGTTCGTGAAGGCAGTGACGCGTATGTGTATTTGTTGGGTATGGGGGCAGCACCGGGCGAGGATCCGCGTGCGGCGGGTCAGGCGCAGTTAAATGCGATTCGCAACTGGCAGCGGTCATATCGGAACAACCGCAGGCAACCGGGGGCCGGGCCGATTTTGGAACGGACATTACCCTTACCGGACGGGGCATTGTTTTGTAATCGGCGCGAAGACGGCTGTATAACGTCCTTACTCAAACTTGAATCCGAAAACGCGACTGCGCAAATACACGGGTTGCTCAGTGAACATCACTTACTAATGGAACGGTATGCTGAGTTTATGCAATTATCGGATTACTCAACGCAGACAATTTCCTCCCTGCAAGAGCCAATTCCTGAATTTAGCTACTTGGTGAAAGCCAATCGTTTGATGCTGTTGAAAGCGCTGGCACTGTCCGCGGAGGGTCAGTTAAAACCGGCACTTGATCTGCTATCCGGTCACCTCGTCGGGCTTCGAATCCAGCTCGCGAACCAGGATAACCTGATTGGCATGATGGTGTTTATTTTTCAGATATCGGATTTGCTGGATATTTATTATGGGCTTGCAGCGCAGGATACATCGGACGCCGATCTTCGCATTGATCAATTGAGCAAGGAAGAGAAAGCCTTTGAGCAGAGGATAGCAAGGGAGTTTGCGATGACAGCCGATATGGTCGCGGGGCTGGATCGCAATCCGGATATCTGGGCAGTTGAGGGTATGTCGGAAGGCTATGCGCCCGGCTGGAGTGTGCGCGCCGTTTTTAAACCCAATATGAGTCTGAATACGATCTTCCCCCTCTATGAACAAGCCATTCAGTACTCTCTATTGAGCGCGAGTGAATTTGCGCAAAAAATGGAACATAAAGACGTTCCGGAGTGGCTGGTCTCCCGCTTCAGAAACCCATTGGGTTCGCGTTTACTGACGATGAGCGTGCCTGAATTTTTATCTTATATTGGGGTCATGTTCGACCTGGATGTGAAAATCACGCTATTAAATGCAGCGGTTGAAGCTCGTCGGAATGCAGTACACTCCGGTCAGGGTTTGAGGGATAGACTGTCTCAACTGCCTAATCCCTATTATGAGGGCCCGCATCCACCGAATTGGCATGCTGCCGGCAATCGCCTTTGTTTCGAAGGGCCGTTACCGGATACACGCTCAATGAGATGCCTGGTCGTGTATTAATCGGGTGCAGTAAGGCGGGGTGTGGTAATTGGGGTGGATGATGAAAGGGTTGGCTCCACATGGGATCCTGTCCGTGAAAAAATTCATTTTTTGCGCATTGAAGCGGTGACCGAACGCACGTTACCCTATGCAGATAATGTTTTTAATGGCAATTCACACCACAGTCACTGTCAACCACAGGTCATTAGCATGAGCCAGAGCACACCGGTAAATTTTGAAAACCGAGACGCCATAGACGGACTAAATTCTCTATTCGTTGAGCGCTGGTCCCCACGCGCGTTTCAATCGTACTCAATCGAACTGCCTATGCTGACCCGGATAATGGAAGCAGCCCGTTGGGCGCCTTCATGCTACAACGAACAGCCCTGGCGTTTTTATACCTCCACCAGCGAAAATTTTGACGACTTTCTGGGGTTGCTGTTGGAGGGCAATCAACGTTGGGCAGGTGAGGCCAGTGTGTTGGGGTTTTTGGTGGGTAAAAAGTATTTTAGCCATAATCAGAAAGAGAACAGTTCGTTTCAGTTGGATTGCGGTGCGGCTTGGATGTCGATGACATTCCAGGCGCGCTTTGAAGGGTTGTATACCCATGGTATGGCTGGTATCAAACACCAGGAAGTTGCCCAATACCTGGGGCTTGATACTAAGGTTGAGCAGGTTCTGATGGGGTTTGCGATCGGTAAAATAGGTGATAGCAATACCCTGCCTGACAATCTTCAGGAGAAAGAAACACCCAGCGACAGGCAGCCCTTGGCGCAGATATGGAATCCGAGCTAATCATTTAACTTGAGGTTGCTTCAGTATGATTGAGACGTTCGCCATCGCTAACTATCGCTCGTTACGGGATGTGGTTACGCCCCTGTCACAATTGAACGTGGTAACCGGGGCCAATGGCAGTGGCAAATCCAATTTATATAAGGCGCTGAGATTATTAGCCGAATCGGCCTCCGGCAGTATGATCAATGCACTGGCAAAAGAGGGCGGCCTGGACTCTGCTTTCTGGGCCGGACCGGAAAGCATCTCACGGGACATGAAAGCGGGCAGGGTCGCGGTCCAGGGTGGCCCCAGAAAAAATGTGGTGCGGCTAAAACTGGGCTTTTCCGGCGAAGATTTTGGTTATTGCATTGCGCTGGGCCTGCCGACGCCCTCCAGTTCCAAATTTGCTCTGGATCCGGAAATTAAACGGGAGTGTATTTGGGCAGGCCCTTATTACCGGCCTGCCGGTTGTTTGGTGGATCGTAATGGACCGTTGGTTAAGGTGCGTTCGGGTCGCTCTTGGGAAGTGTACGCCCGGCATATAAGCAGCTTTGAGAGTATTCTCAATGAAATCGCAGACCCGGTCGCCACACCGGAAATTTTTTCGATTCGCCAAGCCATTCGTGGCTGGCGTTTTTACGATCATTTCAGAACCGACAGTGAATCCAGTATCCGCGTGCCCCAGGTCGGCACGCGCACGCCGGTGCTCGATCATGATGGCCGGGAGTTGGTTGCCGCGTTGCAAACAATCTATGAGATTGGAGACAGCGAGGCGTTGAGGTTGGCCATTGATGATGCGTTTCCTGGATCGCGGGTGGAAGTGGAGGTGGATGCCGGCACCCGTTTCAGCTTGCGGTTCTATCAACCCGGATTACTGCGCCCGCTGAGCCAGTCGGAGTTATCGGATGGTACGCTGCGATATTTATTGTTGGTGGCCGCACTTTTGACGCCGCGACCGCCCTCTTTACTGGTATTGAATGAGCCGGAAACCAGCCTTCATCCTGATTTGCTTCCGGCCTTGGCGCGTTTAATTATTAAAGCTTCCGCTCAGACCCAGGTGTGGGTGGTATCGCACGCGAACCGGTTGGTTTCCGCTCTCAATGAATATGCAGATTGCAATGCGGTGCAATTGAATAAAGCGCTGGGGGAAACACGGATCACCGGACAAACCAGGTTGGATCAGCCACCCTGGCGCTGGCCGGAGTAGTTCTGCCCTGTGAATTAGCGGGCCTGGTATTGTATCGGTAATATCAGATTTTGCAGTGACGGGAATGCGTTGTCTAACGTTAGACTGGCATCCAGTTCAAACGCATTCAGATCGCGGTTACGAATCAGACCCAGTAATCCTTCTCCTAATTTATCCAGGTGAAATTCGGTATCAATATTGGCGAGGGTATTTTGATTTGGCACCAGCGTTATCGGTTTTTTTAGGTGCCCGTTCAACCAGCTTTGTCCGGCGAGATCCAGGCGGTATCCAATTTCACTTATATGAATCGGAAATTCATTGGGGTTACTGATTTTCAATACAATGCTCAATTTCGCCGTATCAAGGCCCCACTCGGTGACTTCAATATCCGCCAGCGATGGATGCGGCAAATGGGGTAATACCAATGCTCCTTTTTTGGTAGTGGAAATGTGAATGGCGTGCGCTGCGACATTGTCGACTGCAATGTCTGCCTTTACTTCGAATTGAAGCTGGCCGTCTCTATCCAGTTCCCGCAATAGTCGTCGGGCTTCACTGAATTGCAGAATGATCGGCAGCCGCATCAGCTGATTGCCGCCCGGGGGTAACCGGGACTGCTCAAGATTCTGCCCATCGAATACTTGGCGCTGGTTGAATTTTACGAAATAGTCGAATCCGCTCAGGGATATCGTATGCGCGTTGGGGTTGTGCACCTCCATAACCAATGCCAAATGCACCTTGCTGCTATTAATGCGGGAGAGCGCGATCTGCTTTACATTCAGCACAGGGTCTTCAACATAGAATTGCAGTATATCGCTGCGCAGATTGTTGCAGGCGGTGAGGTTGGTCAGGCAGAAAAAATACAGGCAAATGAGAGTAATATGACGCAAACGAGCCTACTCCTGTAAAGGCTATCTGGCGATAATGTTGGCTTGAGATTAACCATTTTGACGTTCGAATTAAAGTACCTCCGGACCTATGGTGCTATCCGACAAAAAAGGGGAGAGATGAGCTTATGAGTTATTCACAAACCTTTCATCAGGCCATGGATGCGGTGGACGATATCACCATTAACCCGGCAGTCAACCCGGACTTAAATCAGGTGATCGATAGCGGTCGTCGCGATTTTTTAAAGGGCGGACTAGCGTACGGCCTGATGGGGTTAAGCGGTGCTATTCTGAATACCCCATTGGGTGGTTGCTCTGGTTCAATACGACGTGGGCCGTTACTCGGGTTTGCTGCCATTGATGTGCAAACAGCGCCTGATTTCGATCAGGTGATCGTGGCGGACGGTTATCAGGCCGAGCCGTTTTTCTCCTGGGGTGACGCCGTTCTCGCCGGTGCGCCAGAATGGCAAGCGGATGCCAGTGATGATTGGCGGGATCAGTTAATGCAGGCGGGCGACAACCACGACGGAATGCATTACTTTCCCTTCCACGATCAACCCAGCGCACACGGGTTGTTGGTGATTAATCACGAATATATTAATCCGACGCTTCACCCCGATGGCTTTAAATGGCAAGACCGGAAGCGGGTGCCAGCGCAGGTGAAAAAAGAACAAGCTGCCCATGGCTTAAGTATTATTGAAATTAAAAAAGATCAGCACGGGCAGTGGCGACGGGTGCCGGATTCGCCCTATAACCGCCGCATTCACGCCATGACGCCGATGCAGATTAGCGGACTGCTTGCAGGCAACGTGCAAATGAAAACCCGGGCCGATCCTTCCGGTCGTGTTGTGTTGGGCACGTTGAACAATTGTTCCATGGGCGTGACGCCCTGGGGAACTTATCTGGTGTGTGAAGAAAACTGGCATCATTATTTTTGTAACAACGACGAGGGAGATTACGAAACCCGAATCTCCCATAAACGTTATGGCGTGGCGCAGGGAAAACGCAGTAAATATTATGCTTGGGAAAGTGTCGATCCACGGTTCAATGCAACGCCCGATGCCAATCAGCCTCACTTAGGCTACGTGCACGAACCCAATCGTTTTGGCTGGGTCGTGGAAGTTGATCCCTTTGACCCGGATAGTACTCCGGTCAAACATACCGCGTTGGGCCGGCTGTGCCGGGAATGTGCGGTGGTGTCAGTGGGCGACGACGGTCGTATGGCCGTGTACTCCGGCGACGACACCAAGGGGGAGTACATTTACAAGTTTGTGCCAGACGGCGTTTATAAAGAGGGTTCGCGGCAATTGAACCGACGATTACTGAGCGAGGGTACCCTTTATGCCGCGCAGTTCCGGGATGACGGCCGTGGTCGATGGTTGGCACTCCGGCTCGGGGAAAACGGATTGACTCCGGACAACGGCTTTGCGGATCAGGCCAGTATCTTACTCAACACAAGGGCTGCCGCCGACCGGGCGGGCGCCACGGCGATGGATCGTCCCGAGTGGATTGCTGTGCATCCCCATACCCGTGAAGTGTATGTCACGCTGACCAATAATGATGAACGGGGAGACAAGCAGCCGTTGAATAAAGCCAATCCCCGCCCGCATAATTTGCACGGGCAAATTCTACGCTGGAATGAAGAGCAGGCTGATCCAGCGGCCACCGACTTTGAGTGGACAGTGTTCTTGCTGGCCGGAGAAGCAGACACAGCAGAATCACAAGCGGGAGACATCGTCGCGGATAATTTAAAAGGTAATATTATCGGCGATATTTTTTCCTCACCGGATGGCCTGATGTTTGATGGTGACGGGCGTCTGTGGATTGAAACGGATTACGATGATGATGCGCAGCAGAACCAGAATATGGGCTGTAATCAATTGCTGTGTGCAGACCCTTTCAGTCGTGAAGTGCGTCGTTTTTTGGTCGGGCCTCGCGGATGTGAGATAACCGGCATTACGTTCACTCCGGATTTTCGAGCCATGTGGATTAACGTACAGCACCCCGGTTTGCACTATCCCGCCAGTGACGGAAAATCGCGCCCGCGCTCCACTACGGTGCTGATTACCAAATTGGACGGTGGCGTGATCGGTGCCTAATCATGTCGCCGGAATGGATTGAGACTTGGACATCGAGGCAGAATTAAACTATAAAAACCCTGAGCATGTTTTGGTGACTAACATTCTTGGATAACAAAAAATGAAAGTGATTGATATTAATAAGTGGGGTAAGTTCACCGGTCGCGAAGCACTGTGTTCTTTGCCGTTATCGGTTAACGAATTCAGCCAGCGCACCGGTATTGAACTGGAAGAGTTTGCAGAAGACGGGTTGGGTGTTTGTTATTGTGCATTTATCCAGATCCGGCACTCTAAATATTTTGTACAGGGGTTTGTCAGCAGAGACAGCAAAAGTCCGCCGCTATCGATCGATATGGAAGGCAACCAACCGCAGCCCATGAGTTGCTTGCAGGATCTGTTGATAGCGCTGGGGCTGACTGCGCAACAATTGCCCTGGATTAAAAACGATCTGGCACCGCCTCAGTGGGCCATTTTAAGGCAGTGTGATGACGGTGATGCCGTGGAAGTGAGCCGTTATTTCCGTGAATCTGCAGCGCAATGGGTATTGAAGCAGTTGCAGTCCGATCGATCGGACTATGTTGTGTCACGGGTTTAGATTCGTAACATTCGTTTGTTATAACTTCGTTATAACACGTCGGGGGGGCAGGCCTGAGTATTGTTCGCTATTCAGTTATATGAGACCATCAGGCGACGCTAGCTCCCTGATTAGAGCCGGATAACTAGCGCTGGAGTACTAGCCGGAAGATCCACTGCCAAAGTGAGTTCCGGCAGATAATACAAAAAGCAAATGCATACATTAATTTAATGTATCGCCTAACATGGACCAGGTGAGATTTATCATGCAAACACTATTTAGAAATACCAGCAGATTGTTAGCCCTCCTTCTGCTTGTGGCTTTCACCCAAGCCTGCACAATTCATTATTCCGGTTTAATTGATAACAAAAGCGGAACGGACATTACCATAGTCGGAGACAGTAAGAAAAAGCCGACCTGGCACGTAAAAGCGGACGAAAAAGTAAAAATACAATGGTTGTTCAAATGCCTTGAAGTTGTCGAGGGTGACAATTCCTATTACTTCAAAGCCGGAGCGGTTCCGGGCAAAGCACGGGAAATGTATACGGTAAACGCGCTGTATCGTGAGCACCAGCTTTACTACCTGCTGGACGATGGATCAGTTAAGGCACTGGACGTTTGCACTGAAGAAGACCTGAAAAAATAAGCAATTGCCGGCCTTGAGTGCTCTGATGGGCGCGGGTGATTTGCGCACAGGCTCTCATGGCCGGATTTGAACAACATGATTATAAAATCTCTACCGGCCCGTCTCCTTCAGGAATAACAATAAAGTATTCGCTCTGTTCTTTTTTTGATCTAATATAAGTCTCAGTTTGGGACTCCCGCATAACAAATATTAGGATGCTGTAGATTAAATGCCTTCACGTTGGCTGGTTCTTAAAATACTGGTGTGTGCCTGTGCGGTATTTGTTGTGTGGTTGGTCACACCAGTGAATGAAATGGTGGACCGGGTTCGCGATAGTGATTGGCTGTGGCTGGCGTTTGCGATTTTTCTGCAGATTTTATTGCGTTTGCTGACGGCGCTCAGAATGTACTGGTTGGCAATTCTGCAAAAGTTAACACTGACCTTCCCCAATTTTTTACTCATCGTATTTACCAGCTCGTTTTACAGCCTGTTCTTGCCGGGTGCGTTGGCGGGCGGTGCGATCACGTTTGTTAAGTACCGGCAATACGGCGCCAGTTCGGCCCGGTCGTTGATCAATATTCTGGTCAACAAAGGCATCGCGGTGATGAGCATTCTGATCCTGGGGGTGATTGCCCGCACCTATGAATTATTTGATGGCGCGGCCTGGGTCATTCTTTATGGCGTTTTGCTGTGCCTGGTTGCGCCCTTTATCGTACGTTGGGGCGTTTCGTTGAGTGGGTGGTCAGGCCATGTGTTGGCAAATGTGATTAATCGGCGGTTGGATCGCTTTGCCAGAAAACTCACTCATGTGGCAAAGCGATTTGAGTCGCTTTCTCAGCTTAGCTGGGCGAAGCTAACCGGATTGCTGACCTTGGCCCTGTTTCAGCACGGCGTGGCGGTGGCGTCGATGCTGGCCTACGCAGCGGCAGTGGATGTGAGTGTTCCTCCCGCCACATTATGCTGGGTGTTCAGTGTCATTTTTCTGCTGGCTTTACTGCCTATCTCCTTTGCTAATATCGGCGTTCGCGAGGCCAGCATGATCTTTCTGCTGGCGCCATACGGGGTCAGCGCGGTCGAGGCAACGGCCTGGTCACTGGTGATGTATACCGGTCCGCTGTTGTCGGCAGTGACCGGCGGCATGCTGGAAGCCATTATGACGTTGCCGTCAAAGCGGGCGGCCTCACTTAAGCACTGACCGATCCCGCTTGCTCCAGTCTCCGGCTTCGGGAGTCCTTTAACTGTGTGTGGCCTGGGTCGCACCCTGCTTTCGTTCCTGGAGCCAGGGTATAACCCCTAGCAATGCCACAAAGGTGATGGTTAAGCGGCGCAGCACTGCCGCAGCCAGGGCTATTTCCGGGTTGACGCCGGTCAGGGCATACAACACAACGAATGCGCCTTCACTGATACCCAGCCCGTTTATGGATATGGGCAGTGACGAGATCAGAATGACAAGCGGCGCTGCGAACATCAGCCCTCCCAGCGTCAGTTCACCCCCCACCGCATAGACCATCGCGCCTTGATAGGCGAATAGCAGGCAGTAGAAAATAAGAGACAAAGCAAAAGTAAGCCGGATAGCGGCCGGTTGTTGACGATAGACCCTTACACTGTCACCAATTTGTTCTAGCTTAGACGCCACTTTCCGGGCAATACCCTGTTGAGTGAAGGGCAGTGCGGCCAAGCGGGATAGCCAACCTGAAGATCGCGACAAGAAATAGGGGATAAATAGGAGTCCAATGACGAGAGACCCGATGATCGCGGTTCGCATCGGCAATACTTGTTCTATTTGAGGGGAGAGGATCAAGGCGATCAAACCGATAACGAGCAACAGTAATAAGCCGGTCACCCGTTCCATTAAAACACTGGTGAGGATAGCAGTGACCGACCCCACTCGGCGTGCCATGGTCAGACGCACCACATCGCCCCCGATATTGGATGGCAGTACGGTACTGAAAAGTGAGCCGATCCAGTAAAATTTCAGGGCCTCCCGATAATTGAGGCGATGGGATAGGACCTGCACTAATTGCTGCCAGCGAAAGGCCGATAGCATGATTGCGGATACGTGCAGTAACACCCCGATCAGCAGCCATAACCATGAAATATTTTTCAGGTGATTCAACGATTGCTGCCAGTCAAGCGTGCAGACGATGAGCGCCAAAATAGCCAGCGCGACCAGGATTTTCAGCGGGAACAGGTACTTCTTCAAAAGCAATCCTTAGCGGGGGGAACAACGTTCCAAATTGTACGGTTTCCCCCGCTAAAGGTCACGAGCTGTGGGTCAATCTTGCCCACTGCCATTTCAAGAGCAGCTTGAGTTTTGCCAGCGCTTTTTCATGTCCCTGTTTATTGCGTAGCATGGCGATGGTTTTTGCAGGCAGTGGCTCAACAAACTTTCGATAGAAAATTTCCGGATCGGAAAGGGGGCGTTGTTTGGTACTTAATGAATACCCGCATTTTTTCAAAGTCGGACCGACAGCCGATTCAATTAATTCCACCTCGGGTTTGAGCAATAGCCGCTTCCACTTGTATTTATTGTTGGGCATTAAGGCTTTTTGAAGGTTGGCATCGTTCACCGGATCGCTGGGGTAAGGCGTATTATTTTCGGAGAACCGCAGCATGGATTTCCGGTAGGGTTCCCCAAGAAAATCACACACCCGTTGCAGTTGCTGTTTTGGCTGGTCGAGTAAATCTTCATACCGTAGCGCCAGATACTGATCATCAGGCACCCGGTCGCGAATACTGAAACTCAGTTCAACCAGCTGACGCCAACGCAAAGCGGCGGTGAATGTGGTTTTGGGTCCGAATGGCGCTCGTTGCAATGACATGGATACGTCGCGCCCGTCACGAATAATATGGATATATTTTGCTCTTGGAAACAGATCCAACAGGGTGTCAGAAAACAAAACGTTGGTTACGGATTTTTCACCCCACAAATGTTTGCCCTGCAAATGTGTCCAGGAATTCAAAATACCTTCAAAGACGTCCTGGAAATGTGTGCCATGTATTTCTGCCATCACGTTGTCAATATTGATGGCAGGTGTCACGTCCTGCATGGTGGGAAGGTCCAGGATATCTTCCACTAATCTACGTTGATTGCAGGTATTTGAGAGTGGCTCGTAGGCGCTGAGAATACCGTGGAAATTTTTAATAATGTCGGTTTCAAACGGAACGGCGATATCGTCGTGGTGATTCAGCATCCGGCTGAGCAGTGAGGTGCCGGAACGGGGAGCTCCGATAATGAAAAACGGGATTAAGGTTTGAGTCATATTGTTATTTCCTTATAAAGCCGACTTGCATTGAGAGAGCCAACCCGAGGTCGATCCAAATAACCCCGGTTATATACAAATGCAGGTCTAGAAAGAACAAATCTGAATAGGTTTATTTATTTTTATAATTTGTGATGCACATCTAAAAAAATAGCATAGGGTTAGAAAAAAACCAAATCCGGCGGAGCCCGGCGTAAGGCTAGAAATCGTCGCAGGTCAGTTGGGATCGCAGAAAATCCACGGCCACTTTGATTTTTGGAATGACGTATTGAGGCCGTTGATACAGCATATAGATACCAGCAGCCGGATAGGCGGGTACGATGGACAGTGTTTCTTTAATTGGCACCCACTCCAGTTCGCCATCGGCCAGCTCCTGTTCGATGCACCAGGCGGGCAACATTGCCAAACCTTTATCAGCCAATAAAGCCCGTTGAAGAACACGAACACTGTTACTGATCAGCGCCGGGTTGATATCAACCGGCAGCCATTCATCGCCGCATTGCAGATGCCAGTGCAACACCTGAGCCGGAGCACGATAAAATAATGCTTTGTGTTGTTGCAGGTCTGCAGCATTGGTGGGCGTGCCATACTGCTCCAAATAGGCTTTGGTCGCGCATAAACGATGGGTGTTATCCTCAAGCTTCAGGGCTATCACCCGGCCATCTGGCGCACTGCCGCCCCGAATAGCAATGTCCACGCCATCCCGGTTCAGGTCACTGACTTGCCCGGATAATTCCAGATCAAGCACTATATCGGGATAACGGGCTTGCAGGGCCTCTAACACCGGTAGCAGGCGAAACTCGGTATAGTGGGGAAGAGCGCTGATTCTGAGGATGCCGGAGGGAGAGCTTTGATAGCTGCCGACCTGCCCGTCAGCCAGTTCGATTGCTGCCAAAATCTCTTTGCACTGATCCAGGTAGATTTTACCGATCTCGGTCATGGCAACGTGGCGGGTGCTGCGTTTCAGCAACTCCGCGCCCAGCTCCGATTCCAGTGCCTGAATGCTGCGCGATAGCGACGAAACCGGAACCTGAGCCTTTCTGGCAGCAGCACTGAAACTGCCGGTTTCGCTGATAAAGCAGAAGTATTGCATCGCCCTGATCTTGTCCATTATTGCAATTCCAGCAAAAGTATTTCGATATATTAGCTGATTATCATATGAATCGGAAAAAGTATACTAGCACTCCTGATCTTCACCCGGGCTTACCGCATGTTCGCTTGGCCCTAACTGAGTTTTTTTAGAGGTATTTCTGCATGAGTTACGATGTATTGTTCGAGCCTTTTCAACTGGGTAATCTGAGCCTGCCGAACCGGACCGTGATGGCGCCGATGACCAGAGGATTCTCGCCCGCCGGCATTCCCGGCCAAAATGTTGCAGAATATTATCGCAAGCGAGTGGAGGGGGGCGTCGGCCTGATCGTCTCCGAAGGCACCCTGATTAACCATCCGGCAGCAACGGATAACACCGAATACCCTTCATTCTTTGGTGAGCACGCGCTGGCAGGATGGAAAAACGTGATCGAAACGGTGCACGCAGCCGGCGGCAAAATGATGCCTCAGATCTGGCATATCGGTTCTACCCGCCGGCCCGGTACCGGGCCAAATCCAGACGCGCCTTCGGTCTCGCCTTCGGGCCTGGTTGCACCCGGCAAAAAAGTTTTTGAAGCGCTGTCGACTGCCGAAATTGAAACCCTGGTTCAAGCTTATGCCCAGGCCGCGTTCGATGCAAAAGAGTTGGGCTTCGATGGCGTAGAGGTACACGGTGCTCACGGCTATCTGGTGGACCAATTCTTTTGGGGTGGCACTAATCTGCGCGACGATAAATACGGGGGCAGTATCGTTGCCCGCACGGAGTTTGCAGTGGAGATTATAAAATCCATCCGTGAACGCTGTGGTGAGGATTTCCCCCTGGTCTTGCGCTGGTCACAATGGAAACTGCAGGATTACACCGCAAAGCTGACGAACACCCCGGAAGAGCTAGCTGCTTTTCTTGAGCCGTTAAGCCAGGCTGGGGTCGATATTTTCCATTGCAGTCAGCGTCGCTTTTGGGAGCCCGAATTCGATAGCTCGGATTTGAATCTGGCGGGCTGGACCAAGGAAATCACCGGTAAACCCACCATCAGTGTTGGCAGTGTGGGGCTGGATCAGGAATTTATTTCCTCATTCCAGGGCGCGGGTGCTGGTGTTGCCAACATCGATAACCTGATTGAAAGAATGGACAAAAACGAATTCGACCTGATTGCAATTGGTCGTGCCTTGTTATCCAACCCGGATTGGGTGAACAAAGTCAGAAAGGGTGAACTGGATCAGTTGAAACCGTTCAGCCAGGAAGATAAAGAAAATCTCAACTAGCCCACCTGTGGCGTGATCCGGAGCTATCTGAATAATGAGTGAAATAAAAATCAGCAACGCAAATAGCGGGACTGGAAAATTGACGGACAAAGTGGCGCTGGTGACCGGTGGCGGTGGCGGCATTGGTCGGGTAACTGCATTGGCGTATGCAGCCGCAGGAGCCAGGGTTGCCGTGGTTGATATCAACGCAGCGGCGGCGCAGGCAGTGGCCGAAGAAATCACTGCATCAGGCGGCGATGCGATCAGCATTACTGCCGACCTGACTCGCAGTGAGCAGGTTGAGACGATGGTGGAGCAGGTGGTCGCACGCTATGGTTCACTTGATATCGCATTTAATAATGCCGGTATTGAAATCGAACAGGCACCGTTAGCGAAAATCAGTGAGGATACATTCGATGACCTGATGGACGTTAACGTGAAAGGCGTTTGGCTTTGCATGAAATACGAGATCGAACAAATGCTGAAACAGGGCGGTGGCAGTATCGTCAACACGTCGTCCATCGGCGGTCTAATCGGTGCGCCCCGACAGCCGGTGTATGGGTCCACTAAACATGCGGTGTTGGGTTTAACCAAAGCGGCAGCGGTGGAGTATGCGCGCAAAGGTATCCGAATCAATGCGGTGTGTCCCGGCGTGATTCGTACAGCTATGATGTCCCGGGCAATCGAGCGGGAACCGAAGCGGGAGCAGTATATTGCACAAATGCATCCTATTGGTCGTGTCGGGGAGGCGGAAGAAGTAGCGAAGGCCGTGGTGTTTTTAAGCTCTGATGATGCCTCGTTCGTAGTCGGGGTGGCTCTGCCGGTGGATGGTGGTTACACCGCGATGTAGGCTGTTGCACTGGGGCGGGAGAACCCAACTCAATCGCCAATAAAAAAGGCTCCGTTTCGGGAGCCTTTTTTATGTCTCCACCGACAGGTATTACCCCCTGTGTTGTGACTTGGCGGCGATTAAGGCGCTCCTTAACTGGCTTTCCATTCCTTTCAGTTCCTGCTCCGCACTGGCCCGCTTGCGTTTGCCTTCGTCAGCGATTTGCAGGGATTCCTGAATACTCAGAATCAAATTATCATTGGCTGACCGGATAGCGTCCAGATCGAAAACGCCGCGCTCATTTTGTTCCCGCACTTCGCGATTGGCCTGACGTAGATTTTCAGCATTTTTGTTTAGCAATTCATTGGTCAGATCATTAACCGCCTTGATCGACCCCGCGGCCTCTCTGGAGCGTTGAATGGTCACAGCCTGCGCCAGCTGAGTTTCCCAAAGTGGCACGGTATTGACCAGTGCAGAATTAATGCGCGTGACCAGGGATTTATCGTTCTCCTGCACCAGGCGGATTGAGGGCAGGGATTGCATGGTTACCTGTCGGGTTAACTTCAGATCGTGGACACGGCGTTCCAGGTCGTCACGTAACGCGCGCAGGTCTCTTAGTCGTTGCGCTTGTAGCAGCCCGTCGCCCTGGTGCTGACGGTTTGCCAGTTCGGGAATGATTTCGTTGTCCATCGACGTCAGCTTTTCTTCCCCCGCGCTTATATAAAGTCCTAGTTCCCGATAGAAATCCAGGGTTTTCTCATAGAGTTTATCCAGGCCTTTTATATCTTTGAGCAGCCGCGTTTCATGCTGAAGCAAATCGTCGGTGATGCGATCAATTTGTTGACGAACCTGATCGTATTTCGCGACAAATGCCGCCACAGGCTTGGTTTTACGCACCAATTTTTCCCACCAGCTGGGTTCGCGGTTAGGATCCAGCTCGTCCACCGAAAACCCCTTCAGTGATAACACCATCTCGCGCAGTGTATCCCCTGCCTGTCCCACATCCTTGTTGCGGACGCCGCCCAGCATTTCCTGGCTGATGGCTTGCAGCTCTGCTTGCGCGGAAGCGCCGAAATGGATAATGGATTGCGCGTTACTGATGTCCAGCTCGGCGAGCTTCTCCTGTATCAGGCGCTCTGCCTCTTCCGCCGGTAGCTGCTTGATATCATCCAGTTGTAATGAGGCGATCTGGGCAATTTCTTCTTGTTGCGCCAGTGCCTGAGGTTTGGCTTTTGATGGTTCCATTGTTTACAGTCCTGCTATTCCTGTTTAATACGTTCCCGTAACACCTCGACTTCTACATCGAGTTCGGTACGGTCATTAACGAGTAGCGCTTCTCTTTGGCGAATAAACCGGTCTTCCAAATCGCCGAGTAATTGTTCATAGTCATGATAGGCGGTGGTGGATTGATCTTTATCGCTGAGCTTGGCAAGTTTGATCGTTGCGTCTCGAGTGCCCTGCAGATAAACCGCCATAAATTTTCTTGAGCGCTGCAGATCTCTGGGGTCTTTTTCTATGGCACGGAACACGGCGCGGGCTTCCTCAACCAGACGGTGTACGTGTTGTTGCACGGCCCGGTTGTTGAAGGTGTTTGATGCGGTCAGAGTTTCATCCATCAGCTTTTCACCGCGCTCCAGAGCTTCCAGTAACCGTTGCGCATCATAGCTTGAGTAACCTTCCAGCCCCTTGGCCCGCATCGGATCCAAACCAAAGCTGATGCCGTGTAGCAGTGCTGCCATCACCGCATAGATGGCAGCACTGGCCGGTTCGTTCATGATTGGCGTAAAACCAAACAGGCCGGTGACGGCCACCGCCAATCCGGTAACGATCGAGGCGCTGATCTTGCGGGGAAAGGCCGGAGGTTTGGCGATTTCTCTGGCTTCGTAGGCATGCTGCGCTTTCTGACCGTTAACTAATAACCAGGCTGCCAGCATAAATAGGGCCAAACCGCCAAAGCGCCCTACCATTTCGATCGCATTGCCGGTGAAGCTGGAATACAGGCCCATGAACAACAGCGGTACCGGCAGCAGAAACAGAGTGCGAGCCCGCAGCAGTAAACGGGTACGGACAAAATGTTGAACCTTGGACACAGATTGAAATAAGGGTGGAGGCGGCGAACTGCGGCGCCTTCGTTTTGGTTGAGCTTTATTCGATGATTGGCTGTGCACACTGCGCAAGCGCTGCATCATGAAGCGCCCCCGAAGATGACCGCCAGGATAATAATCATCAACATTAGAAACGCGAGCCCGCGAATGATTCGTCCTGCCACAGAAGGTCCTTGTTAGAGAAAGATGGCGGACTCCATTGATTAAAGTCGTAAAGTCGCCGTGAATAAGTGGATTGAGAGTACAAGGTCTGCCTTCGTTCGTCCACGCCGGAGATTTATCGATGAGTTAACACTCTGCGTTATTATGGCTGGATTTTATTCGCGACTGGCTTTAATATTCCGCTTGCTTATATGCAGTAGGCTATTAATAATAAAAACAACAGCACATGTGTGTGCGACCTCAGATCAGGAATGATCGCTCCTACCTTAGAAACGGCTACCCGCAAAAACTGGCACACTTAAAAGAGATTTTCCAATGAAGATTCGTACGCGTTTTAATTTAGCGTTATTGGCAGTGTTCTTGCCAGGCTTCATCTTAAGCGTCTGGGTTACTCATGAACTGTTAATTGAGAATGCTAAATCAGAGGTGTTGGCGGATGCCGGTTTAATTATGGAAACGGCAATGTCGGTGCGCAGTTACACCATCGATGAAATTAAGCCACACATGGACGTCGAGCAGGCTCCGGAGTTTTTGCCACAAACCGTGCCGGCGTTTGCGGCCACTGAAGTTTTTGAACGTTTGCGTAAAAACTATCCTGATTATTCCTACCGCGAAGCCACCTTGAATCCCACTAATATACGGGATAAAGCCACAGAGTGGGAGCAATACAATGTGGTGTATAAATTTCGTAGCCGGGATATGCAAGAACTGGAAGGTGAGCGTATAGGGCCGGATGGAAAAAAATATCTTTATATTGCCCGTCCCATCAAGATTACCAATCAGGCTTGCCTGGCTTGCCATGACACGCCCAAATCGGCCCCGCCTTCGCTAATAGCGAAGTATGGCGACCGGCACGGTTTCGGTTGGCAGCTAAATGAGGTGGTGGGCGCCCAAATCGTGACAGTGCCGTCCCAACTGGCGATTGAGAACGCACAGCGCGCAGTGTGGATTGTTACCGGTTTAATGCTCGGCTTAGTGGTAGCCTTGTTTGTGGTTCTGAATGTGGTGCTGCATAAGGTAGTCATCAAACCGGTGCAAAATGTATCCTATCAGAGTGACCAGGTGAGTCTGGGCAATCTGAACATTCCAGAATTTGAAGATAAAGGGGCGGAAGAAATTCGCCAGTTGCACGCGTCCTTCAACCGTATGCGCCGAAGTATCGAGAAGGCCATGCATCTGCTCAATATGGATGCGACCCGAAAGTAGTATGCACAGATTGTTGAGACAATATTATTAAAGATGGGGAATCTGAAATGAATATTGAATCCGGCACTCCGGTAAGCACTATCGTAATGACAATAGACGTGGTTAACGAATCCGACGCGCCTGGCCGGATTCTGGTTGATATGCAACGTATCCTGATCAGCGCAGTGGGCTTTTCTGCGGAGTTACAGGTGGTATCCAGTAGCCGGACCAAAACCGCGTTTCAGCTGATCTTTAAGCCCGATGCAGAGATTATGGTGTTACTGCAAAATATCGTTGCCAGCCTGGACAAGCTGGAACGTAAAAATAACATCGAGACCCGTTTGCTGGTCCACAGCGGGTTGGTATTTTCTCAGCAAGACAGTAATAAACTGGTCTATGTTGGATCCGCGTTGCGAACCTTGCAGTCTTGTCTGCAGAGTGCTGAGCCCCGTAAATTGCGCTTGGTTACCCAGGCCTTTGCCCGCACGTCGCAGCCCTGGACCGGTGCCAATTTTTGTATCCGCAAAAGCCATGGGCAATTAATGCCGTTCGAGTTTTCGCAATCGCTGCAAAAAGACAAGACCACGGATAAAAATTCGGTTTCGTTGTCGCCTGCCCAGCTAAATGAAATTGGTTCCCGCCTGGCGCAATATCTCGGTCCGCTGGCCACAGCGCTGGTGGCTGATTTTGCCCGCCAATCCAGTACTGCTCTTAGCTTGGTGCGCAATCTGGGTGGAGAAATCGGCGACCCGAAAGAGCGCCGACGTTTTGAAGAGGATATGCAATATTTTCTGGACGGTTGGTCTAAACCCTGACGGGGTCACTGCGGGTGGCGTCAGTGAATCACGCCACCGACTTCGATTACTTTCAACGTGTTGGTGCCGCCATTGACATTGACGTAGTCGCCTTTCGTGAGAATCACTTTATCCCCGGCTTTAACCACATCTAATTCCACCAACAGATCCACGACCCGCTGATTGATTTGCTCCGGGCGAATGTTGGCGCTTTCAAAGTGCACCGTTTGAATGCCCCTGTAAACGGCCATTTTACGCTGACAATAAGCGTGGGGTGTAAAAGCAAATATTGGCAGGCCCGAGCGAATACGCGACATCATTCGGGGTGTTGCGCCGGTTTCTGTCATGGCGATAATCGCTTTCACTCCAGTCAACCGGTTCGCCATAAACATGGCCGCAGAGGCGATGGACTCATCGATTTTGCTGGGGGTTCGGTTGTCCTGCTTCCATTGGTTATCCAGTTGGTCCCGCATTTGATACGACCGTTCCGCGCCGAGTATGATTCGGTCCATTGCCCGCACCGTCGCTTCCGGAAAGTCGCCGGTCGCGGTTTCCGCCGACAGCATCACAGCATCGGTTCCATCCAGCACAGCGTTGGCGACGTCCGATACTTCTGCGCGGGTAGGTTGCGGATTGTTGATCATGGATTCCATCATTTGGGTTGCAGTAATGACGAAGCGGTCCAGATGGCGGGCGCGCCAGGTTATGTGTTTTTGTACCCCGACCAATTCTGCGTCACCGATTTCAATGGCCAGGTCTCCGCGAGCGACCATTACCCCGTCTGATGCGAGAATGATCTGATCCAGGTTGGTGTTATCTGCAACTGCTTCAGCGCGCTCGATTTTTGCGATGATGCCACCTTTGCCGCCGGCTTTTTCGTATAGGGTGCGGGCTTCATTCACATCCGTAGCATCCCGCGGAAAGGACAGAGCCAGGTAATCCACGTTCATGCTGGCGGCGGTTTGTATGTCTTCCAGGTCCTTTTCTGTCAGCGCTTTGGCAGTCAGACCGCCGCCCATCCGGTTCAAGCCTTTATTGTTCGAGAGCACGCCTCCGGCTACGACGGTGCAATGTATCGCGTTGCCTTGAATGTGATTGACCTTCATCTCGATCAAGCCGTCGTTCAGTAGCAGTGTGTCGCCATCACGGCAATCCTGAGGCAGGGCTTTATAGCCCAGGCCTACAGCCGATTCGTTGCCGCTTTCTTCGTCCATGTCGGCATCAAGTATAAACTTGGCGCCATTGTTGAGGGTGACCTTGCCTTCGGTAAAGCGTGCTATGCGGATTTTCGGACCTTGTAAATCAGCCAGGATGGCGATGTTGGTGCCGAGCTTGTCTGCCGTTGCATAAATTCGTTTAGCGACAGTGCGGTGGCCGTCTGCAGAGCCGTGTGAGAAGTTGAGCCGGAATACATTGACCCCGGCTTTGATCAGCGACTCCAGCATTTCTTCGCTGCTGCAGGCGGGACCAACGGTGGCGACTATTTTGGTACGACGAAACATGGAACTTCCCCTCAGGAGCGACTGCTGTGGTAGATGGTAAATAAGGTGTTATCGGTTTCGGGTGCCTCACAGCAGCGCTTCGGCTACTGCTAAAGGCAGAATAGGCCAGATTTGTAATTTAATTCAAGCTCAATAGGCTGATTACAGGGGAAGGAGTGTTAGTAAACATTATGCCGTGGTGTAAGCGGGATTCTCGTTGATTCTAATGCGCCTGCGCTCGCCGTAAATTTCAAGCTTTCAATCGCTGGCGTTATCCGCGGTAGCGGAGCCTTAAAAGTGAAAAGCCGAACCCGCTATGCGAATTCGGCTTTTCTATAAATCTTGTTCAGCAATGCTGAGGATTTATAAAGGTACGATGTTCTCAGCTTGAGGACCTTTCTGGCCCTGAGTCACTGTGAATTCTACCTGTTGGCCTTCAGCCAAGGTTTTGAAGCCAGAGCTTACGATTGCGCTGAAGTGAGCGAAAACGTCCGGGCCAGATTCTTGCTCGATGAAACCAAAACCTTTAGATTCGTTGAACCACTTAACGGTTCCTTTAACTGTATTTGACATTTCAATATCCTGAAATTTTTTACGTAAAATACTTATCCGAAATAGGACAAGCTTGTTGAGCAGAAATGGAGTCTTTTCATTAGAAACTTCAGGACGAGGTAATACAAGTAAAACAACGTAATGGAGATAATACTAACAGGCTTTCTTTCTACCTGGTTGAGGATTCTATACGGGTTCGGGGGAATGTCAAACACTGAATGTATTTATATTCAGGCGTGGCAAGGGTCTGAGAGCAAAACGGGTCTCTGGGTGTCGTCGGCAGAAACGGCGGTTCAGGATCGAAAAGGTCAATTATATTTACTGTTTGTTTTGCTCGTGTGGGCTATTAAGCTTGCCTATTTGGTCTAGACTGACAGTTGATTTAGACAATTATGTGATGGTGCCGCGCCGATGTTTGATGCTTTTTCAGCCAGGGCAGTAACGACGATAGTTTTGCTTTGGTTAGTTAGTAGCGGGCTGCAGGCGGTTCAAGTTGTTAATATTAATAAGGAAAGTTCCGGAATTGTGTTAGGCAAATCCGGCCAGATTCTGGAGGACGCCTCTACCTCTCTCGGCATCGAGGCGCTGTTGAACGGGGGGGCGGTCTGGGTAGCATCGGATTCCAGTAGCCTGAATCCCGGCTTTTCGCATTCAGCCTGGTGGATGCGTTTTACGTTGCTCAATGGCACCGAGACATCACTTAATAAGCTGATCGACACGCAAACCGCAATAGCGGATTACCTGGACATTTATATTGTTCGCAGCTCCGGTGCCATCGAACATTTCGAATCCGGGGACCGCAGGCCATTCAGTACCCGGCCATTGCACACGCGCTCGGTTGTAGTGCCGGTGGAATTCAAACCGGGTGAGATGTTGCAAGTTTATATTCGTCAATCGACCTGGGACGGTCTGCATGAATCCGTTACTCCAAGTTTGTGGGAATCCGAACTTTATTCCAGTCATGTGCAAACCGAAACACTGGCGTTTGGTTTGTGTTATGGCGTTATGCTGGCGATCCTGGTGTATAACCTGTTTATCTATTTTTCCACTCGTGAACACACCATCCCGCTTTATCTTTTCTACGTCACTACTTTTTTTATCTGGAGCATCATTTTCCGTGGATATGCTTTCCAGTATTTATGGCCAGAATCACCCCACCTGAATAATCAGGCAATCGCGTTCTCTTCCTCGCTTATTTATACAACGGTAGGGTGTTTCACTATCCGTTATCTCACGATAAAAGAATTTATGCCGCGCTGGTGGTACCGGAGTATGTGTATCATCACCGGTTTGAATACCGTGGTGGTTTTTATTCCGCTCGCTGGCTTTTATGCTTTGACGTTTGCGTTCCAGATTCCGGTCGGCATTATGCTGGTTTTGTCTGCCTTTGCTTCAGCAATATATTTGATGCCGAAGGGGGTACGCACCGCTTACTATTTTATGCTGGCATTTTTCTGTGTGGGGCTGGGCGCGGCCATGTATTATCTGAAAGTGCTGGGCATATTGGAAGCCAACGCGTTGACTGAATACAGCGTCCAGTTTGGCTCCAGCCTGGAAGTGCTGTTGCTTGCATTGGGATTGGCTGACCACATGAATGTGCTCAAAGCCGAAAAATTAGAAATAGAGCGCAAGGCGCTCGCTACCCAGGAAAAATACACGTTCAAGTTGGAGCAGGATGTGCTGGCGCGCACGCAGCAACTTGAGGCGGCCAATCAACGGCTTGAGAATCTCGCGATTCGTGATGAACTCACCGGTGCCTACAACCGACGGCATTTTAATGAACTGTTTGATCGGGCATTAGCGGTACACATCAGACAAAATACACCGTTTGCCCTGTGCTTGATCGATCTGGATTATTTTAAGGACTATAACGATCTTTGCGGCCATTTGGCCGGAGACGATGTTCTCAGGAAAGTTACGGCGTGTCTGCAGGAGCAGCTCAAGCGTGCTAATGATCACATCTTCAGGCTGAGTGATTTATTCCGCGTCGGTGGAGAGGAGTTTGCGTTAATATTGAGTGTGACGAGACCGGCACAGCGCTGCCAAGATTTTGTAGAGTCAATCCGCGAAGCGATAGAGCAATTGGATATTGAGCATCCGGGGAGTGATAAGAAGGTGGTGACCGCCAGTTTTGGTTTACTAATCCTGGATGATAAATCCGGGCCGGTAACGGCAGAGGAAATCTATTCCAAAGCGGATAAACTGCTTTATCAAGCTAAAAGTAAAGGGCGTAACAGAGTAGTTCACCAATCGTTCTGATGAATGCCATTCCGTCGCCCTTGGGTGGTTATCCGAGACCGGGCACTTAAAGTGCGATGATAGCCGCTGCAAGCACGGCAGCACTATAGACCGCCAGGCCAAGAATATCGTAGGTTTTGAGTGGTGCCGGCGGCACTGGGACCGGTGTTTGGGCGATATGACGTTCCCGCATCGCTAGAAATAAAGGAAAAGCAAAACTAATGGCAATCAGAATACCGGCGAACACGTAGAGCCAGGCGAACTTAATACCCAGCCGGCGACATTCCAAAACCATAAAAACGCTACCGATGAGGGCGTAAAAGAGGATGTCTACAGCCAGAAAATTACCGGATGGCGTGCCGTGGATCAGCGCGTCTTTCCAGAAGTTTATGTTGGCATCGAGGATACCGTTGCCGAGATAAGCTGGCACATGCACCCAGGTGAAGATCAGCGCCAGAATACCGGTGGCGATATAAAAATAGAATAAAAAACGGGACATTTTACTCATGGCGTTGCCTTTGTCGTGCGCATGGATCCAATGGAGTCAGCTTGGCTTCAGTGCAGTTCCGAGTATTGACAGAACCGATCGACCAGAGTCAGGTCTGACAAAGCATTCTGTGCCAACCTATAGTCCAGGTCAAACGGGTGCAGGCCAATGCGTAACGGGGCTCCGCTTTTCCGGGCGCGCTTGATATTAAGGCAGTTAAAAAGGCGCAAGCTGATCGCCCGAAAGGCGTTGTCGGCTTCGTACCCGGTGAGGGGCAACTTGTATTTGTGGCCGCTTTGCAGGTCAGTAACTCCCGCCAGGGTTTCCAGTTGTGCAAATGGCAACGTTTTCCATTGCCGAATACCCAGATTGCCCGCAGCCCAGGCAGGCGGCACATAAAGCGAGGGGCGAGGGAGTCCGTAGTGGTGAAACCAGTTAAAGCAGTCGAGCACTAATTGTCGTAGCTCATGGTGGTTTCGTGAAAGATGCTCAGCGGCATCCCGAGATAAAACCAAGCTGTGTAACAGGTGGTATAAGGTGCGCTTCAACGGCGCCTTGTGGCTCCACCCGTGCCCTGCCAAGGGGTGTCCGGCTTGCGCAAGGGCGTGCAGCCAGGCAAGATCAGACTGACTCCATTGGCGTCCGGGAACAATTAGCAAAGTGATAAAGGGGGGGGTAAGTTGCGGGGCTTGCTGCGCCAGTTTGAGCAGCATTGTTGTGACCTGCTCCCGCGTTTCCGGCATCACGTCGTGGATGCTGACTAAGGCCCGCAAATCGGATTGCTTCGTCGGTCGGAAAGGTTTTTTTGGCATAGCTTACGCTTGCACAGAGGCAAGCCGTCGCAGCAACGCGAAGGTCGGCGAGGGCAGACGCCGTGGCAGGAAGTATCCTTTATTTGCCGTGGTGCCCAATACCGACAACCATTGCTCTATCGCATCGTCATTCAAGGTGCGGGCAGCACCACACCCGTTGGCGGCGATGGTGGATCGCTGTCCGGATGACATTAATCCAATGCGCATTACCGCGTCCTGCAGCGATTCTCCTTGTTGCATTACCAGCAGGCCGCCATTCAATTCTTTCCATTCATTAATACCGCAAGCCGGCGTGGTTAATACCAGACGTTTGCGTGCCATCGCTTCCAGTGCAACAGTACCGAATGCTTCAACCGCTGACGGCAAAATCAGCAAGTCGTGCTGATCCACCTGCTCACAAACTTTCTGCCTTGGGCACCAGCCCAGAAAAGTGAGATTGGGTAATCGTCCGACTTCTTTTTGCACCAGGTTTCTGAGTGGGCCGTCACCGGCAATTGTGAATTGCAAATCCTCACGGGCTTCGGCCAGTGCAAGAAAATGATCCAGATTTTTTTCTGCCGCCAGGCGACCCACAAATAAAATTCGGTTGATCGTACTGCGGGGTTCACTTAACGGCGTGTCGATGAATTCTGCTCCGAGGGTTGTGCCCACTAAGTGCGGCCGGGGTATACCCATACTGCGAAGCTGACTCACCATGCCTTTATTGACGGTGGCAACCGTTGCGCTTCCGCTTATCATAAATTGATTGGTCCAGCGCAGCATCAGTTGGGCAAACTGCCCGGTAAGTCCTTTCCAGTAAAGATCAACTAAACGGGCATAATCGGTTTGATGCGTCATACACACCGGGATTCCCAGTTTGGAGGCCAACCAAAACCCGGCAAGCGCAAAAATTCCGGGGCCGGGCACTACAATAACGTGGGGCCGCATTTCCACAGCCAGCAGGGTCAGTTTGCGCATGCGCGGCAGGTACACCCGCTGAGTTGCATCGCCCGGCATAGCGATTGATGCTCCCTGACAAATATGCGGGTCGTGTATATCCGGTGCGACGAGCTCGACCCGTTCCACCCGCGTTCTCAGGTGAGTGACTAAATCCTGGAAATAGGTGCCAACCCCATTGCGTCCCTGGATTGCATCAACAATAAATAGTATTCGCAGTTCTGATCGTATCATCATGGCAAGTATCCGGATTTCTTGTTGAGGTTTTGTGACGGTTGCAAGCCATCATGTTTCAAATTGTTCCGGCTGCGGATAACCCAGATCCCGGTAAACAAATTCAAAGCGGACACACAAGTCCTGAGCTGAAATACCCAGTGCACTGCCTCGGTAGTGGTGAGCGCTGCGATATGCTTTTGCCTGGGTGTCTTCTTCAGCAAGCCACCGCCTATAGTGCTCCGTCAGGGGCAAATGAAACCGCTTGTATAGTGCGGTTACCGTGGCCGAAGGCGCTCCCGCCAGCTGCTCCATTCGCACAAACCCGTGCCGGTCCGGACCTACATCGGATAAATTGCTGAGTAAATGGGAGTAATAAAATCGTAACATCGCCACCAAATTGTCACACCACCAGGCTTTGTTAACGCTGCCGCTAAACATTCGCGCGCCGATTAATATTGAACTGACTTGCGAGGGCACGGCCTGGTCCGGCGTTCGCAGGCAGGCAATAAAGCGGGCATCGGGAAAGGCCGTGGCCAGAGTTTGAAATAAAGGAGTGAAGCTGGGGTTTTTGCAAAGGTAGGTAGCTTCACTTTTATGCCAGTGCTTTTGAACATACAGGTGTCGTTGAACGAGCCTGCGGTAATATCGCATCAGGGAATCCCGCTCCTGGGCAGATGCGTCGCGATCAAAATACGCCAAACGCATTAACGCCGGATCACCGAATGGCAGAATTAAAAGAAAGCAATGTAAGGCCGGAATCAACCCAAGGTAATCTTCTTCCGGTTGTTCCAAACCGGTGCTGTGAATACCATCCAGGCCGGCAAATAACTGCCGTTGAAGTCGAACAAGGAGAGTATGAACCGGTGCGCCCAAAGTGCGATCCAGGGTGGACAGGGCTAATCCTATTAAGCGCTGGACAATGGATGGTGCAAAGATTAATTGTTGCAGCGTCATGGTCGTAAAGTGCTGTTGGTCTCCTGCCAGTAAACGGTGGAGAAAAGTGGTGCCGCTTCGGGGAATACCGATTACCATCCAGGGGCGCGAAATGGTGACGTGTTTGAAGCCCGGGAAAAGCAGGTGATCCAGGCAAAGACAAAGACTCGTGATGATGAGATAGCAAAGAAAGATCGGCCAGAACGCCAGCATGACCACAAGCCGTTGTAATGACAGTTTGGGGTAAGGGCCTGATCGATGGGGGACAAAGCTGAACCATAGGAGCCTTGGTAATCGTGCCAATACGCTCCAGACCATAATCGTTCCCCTGTCGGTCAAATCTCGGTGACCAGGATGCGGCAAAACCGAGACAGTTTTATGACAGGGTTGCGCTGTGCTACATTGCCAGCAGGATTGAGGGTGCGAGGGAGGATGGCGTACGCGATGGCTTGCGTAAATTCGGCAACGAAAAAGGTTTTTTATTCCGAATTTTATTGACGCCACCGCGTTCGTGGTCTGTTCTGTTATATAGACTTCAGCAATAGGGCATGGCCCAGAACCAGAAAGGCGATCCTGATACCGAAGGAAATGAATATGCCGATACTCCATATAAAGCACATGCAGGTGTTAAAAGCCCTGATCCGGCAGTTGCAGTTTACGGGGATATGTCTTGCAGGGTTGTTATTGTTGTCCGCTTGCAGCGATGAAGAAAAATCCATAGCAGAGGAACCTTTTCAGCAGCAATTCTCTGAATACAATGCCGATAGTTGGAAGAACCGTATTCCGGACACCTGCACACGATTCTTTGATGGCTGTAATCAGTGTCGGCGGGCCGCCGGTTCAATGGATGCTGCGTGTACACGTAAAGCCTGTGAACAGTATATGGAACCAACGTGCCTTGATGATGAGATGAAGCCGGCAGCTTCAGCGGTTTCCATGATGCCCCAGAAAATAGATTACCTTTGTGATGGAAATAATCAGTTCAGCATTTATTACGGTACTTACATTTCCGGTGATCAGCGGATAAAGCTGACAGCGGATGATGTGGTTTTTTCTGATCGCCAAACTCTGACTGCGGATAAGTTGACGCGTAAGGCTTTGGGTTCCGGTGAGTTTTTCTCAAATGGAAAAATAGCCTTCTTGTCGCAGGGCGATGAAGCGCAAATCACGCTGGAAAATGAGCTGCTCTATACGGCTTGCAAAATACAGAAGCCAGAAGAATAAATCAGTGACCACCGTAACGTAAAAAGCCCTCACAGCGAGGGCTTTTTACGTTACGGCTTCTGGTTTTCAGTTCCGGGCAATATTAGTCGCCGCGTAATTTCGACAGCAAACGCAACATTTCCAGATATAACCAAACCAGCGTTACGACCAGGCCGAAGGCACCATACCATTCCATGAATTTGGGGGCTCCTTGCTCCACTCCGGCTTCGATGAAATCAAAATCCAGCACCAGGTTGAGTGCAGCAACGGTGACCACCACCAGACTGAAAATAATGCCGAAGGTACCGCCTTCATGGATAAAGCCGATGGGCATATCGAACAGGCTAAGCACCATGTTGACGATGTACAGAAGAAAAATGGCGCCGGTGGCGGCAGTGATGCCCAGCTTGAAATTTTCGGTGGCTTTGATCAGGCCGGTTTTGTAGGCAAACAATAAGCAGAATAGAGTGCCGAATGTCAGTCCCACTGCCTGAATCACAACGCCTTCGAAACGTACTTCATAGAAAGCAGAAATGCCCCCGACGGCCAGGCCTTCCAGTAGGGCATAGGCAGGCGCGGTGTAGGCTACGTATTGTTTTTTGAACACCGTCACCAACGCCATCACCAGACCGCCGATGATTCCCACCCACATCAACGTCATGATGCTGCTCGGGTCGCCGCCACTTTCAAAGAACCGGCCCCAGGTGTATCCCGCAGTAATCAGTACCAAGGCCAGTAAAATGGCGGTTTTATTGACCGTGCCGGCCAGTGTCATTGGTTCATCTGAAACGCCTAGGCCTTTAAATGTTTTGTCATTTAACGATGGGTTGCCGGATCTCATGGTCTGTCCCTTGGTGTGTGAGGATAGAAATATTAGGTGTGGTCAAAAAGCGATCATTTGCATCGCCAGCACTCAGTTTAATCTTTTATGGGACGCTGTCCAACCGGTTGCGGGGAACCCAAATCACCGTGAGCGGCGCATAGGCCCAAAAGGCGGGGCTAAACGGCCAATATGAAAAGCCGGCCTCCGGAATTTGACTGCTTACTCACAAACGCAAGTGAAGCAAATTGACTCGGATACGGCGCGATATTAGGTTGGCTGCGAGCCATCAGATCATGGCTCCGGGGGAGTAAAAACGATCCATGTATTCGATATCTTGGTCACAAAGTGGTTTCTCCTGCCCAAATGATTTTTAAGGAGTGCATGATGTTAGGATCCATTTCCAGGTTTGCTGCGATCGCCGGTTTCACTGTTATTTCCAGTACCGCGTTTTCCTATAATGCGCCGGGCACAGGGGGCGCCGGTGGGGGTTATGATTCAAATGGCCCCTATGCAACAACGACGACAAGTGCGAGTGGTTGTTCAATTTATCGACCGCGTAATTTGGGTGAAGGCGGAATGAAGCACCCGATCATTCTCTGGGGTAATGGCACCGGAACGACCCCGTCCGGATACAGCGCCTTGCTATCGCATTGGGCCAGTCACGGTTTTGTGGTAGCGGCGGCCTCTACCACGAATGCGGCTTCCGGTGAGGAAATGTTGTCTTGCCTGGACTATTTGCAGCAACAAAATAGCGGCAGTGGTACATTCGCAGGCAAACTGGATCTGGGTCATGTTGGCTCCTCTGGTCACTCCCAAGGGGGTGGCGGTTCCATTATGGTCGGCCGGGATGCGCGCATTAAGGCGACTGCACCAATGCAGCCTTACACATTGCCTTTCCTGGGTCATAACACGTCAGCAAATGGGGCTCAGAACGGACCGATGCTGCTAATGTCCGGTAGTGCTGACACAATTGCAGCCCCGGCGCAAAATCAGGACAATGTTTTCCGCGCTGCAAACGTACCGGTATTTCATGCCACTGCACAGGGTGCCAGCCACTTTGAAGCGGGTTATACCGGTGGCGCATTCCAGGGCCCTTCTACAGCCTGGTTTAAATTACATCTGATGGACGATCAGGAAGCGCGTTCAATGTTCTACGGTGCTGACTGCACCCTGTGCACCAGTTCAAGCTGGTCAGTTAAGAAAAAGAATATGGATTAGGGTCGCGCGACGGTATGAAAAGCGGCTCTTGCAGCCGCTTTTTTGTGCCTGCCGCTTACCCCATGTAGGTTAGGGGAACGCCAGATATATACGGATGCAGATAAATGAGAGCCAGGTAAACAACCGTTCCGATCACGATCAGAATAAGATCCGCTTTTAATGGCGGTGCATTGGGACGTAGCCATTGACCGTCGCGGCGGTTAATCGAATACATCTGTACAACAGCCCAGACTAACATTGAACCGAATAACGTGACCGAACGGGTGTCACCGTTGGCCAGCAGGTGGGCAACGGACCACAATACGACGCCGAGCAATTGTGGATGCCGGATTACCCGTTTAATGTGGGTAGGCAATTTGGCAGAAACGAACAAAATGGCTGCCAACCACATCGTGAGTAATGCAATAAGATTGACGGTGATAGGCAGCGCATAGATGTAGCCCGGGATCGCTGTACGCCACCCCATCACAATGAGTACCAACGCCAGTACCAGTAACATCGAAAAGCTCGCCATATAGCCGTTCTGTCCCAATGCCTGTTTCCATCTCCTTTTAATGCCGGGGGCGAAAGACGGGATGAGGTGAACCCCGATCCACAGAACGATTCCCATGTGCATTAATACCATATGCTTGTTCCCTATTGTGCTGACGCGAGACTGGTGAGCACCAGTGTGACCAGCCTGGATAGTTGCTTGACGCCCATTTTGACAAACGTGGGTCGCAAATGCGCTCCAACCCTGTTCTTTTTGATCTACAGCCCGTTGGCGACTTGATCTGATGTGTGGCCCTTTGCCAACAGTATAGCAATGGTGGCTTCAGACATAGTGAGTTGATACAGCTCCATCAGGGTACGCGCTGAGAAATCCAGGTTTTTCTCTGGATCCTGAACTAATAGAGTGACCTATGAGGTAGCGTACGATTCGTCGTGCCGCGCCACGGGCATGGGTTTAATTATCCGTTGATAGGGCGGCTTACTGTTGTTATCAATCAGAAGAACGGTTAATTTCTCCTTAAAGACTATCGCCGGTGCTTTCTTAGAAAACCGTTACCGTTGTTGCCGAATTTGTAAAGCTTGTGTCGTTTATGGTCTGAAAATTGATCATGTTGCTGGTGGGGCTTGCCATTGCAGAAGCTTTCCGGGGGGGGGCGCGCTCGAAGGTTTCAGAACTAATCGCGTTGGTGGCGCCGTGCAGAGTCTTTACTGTCGGGATTGTGGATAGCACCCCCTAATTCGGATATTCTATAGTCGTCTGTCGCCTACTTTTGGCGAAATAACACCACTTCAATCCAAGGCTTGCTTGCTCTTAGTTCAACCAGATAAACTTGCATGTCAAAAGTAAAATTGCCTTTCTCTAATTGGAAGGCGCTGGCGGAACCCCCCCAAGAATGAAGCGAATTATGTTTATTTCACCCTATGCCGGGCGCGCAGGAGCTGAAATCTATCTGTACAGATTTCTGAAAAATTATGATGCACGGCAGTTTCAGGTGATGGTCGTGACTGAGAAATATTCGCCGCTATTTGCTTCTCTCGAACCCAAAATCCTTTATACCCACATGAAAAAGCGCTCCCTACTTGCGGAGACAAAAAAAGCCTTGCGCCTAATCTCGAGCAAACTCAAGAATCGCGATAAACCACACAGTTTTGGCTTGTTTATAGAGGAGGTTCATCGGCAGTTTCAGCCAGATGAATGGGTGTTAAATTCGATTTTGATGCAAAAAGTCATGCCCTCGGTTTTGTGCATGAAAGTAGATGCAACGTTGATTGTTCATGAGATGCCATCTGCCTATTCATTTATATCGATCCAAAGCATGCAAACAATGCTAACTCACTGCAAGCGTATAATTACCAATTCCAGCTCTGCGGGGAATGCGATCTCAATCATGGGAAGAAGTGATGTAAAGATACAGCCGTGTTTTTATGACGCTGATGAAATAAAATTAAGGCAACCCCGCAGCAAAATCAGATCAGATCTTAAAATTGATCCAGGCGACTTTGTACTTATTGGCGCGGGATCACTCGATTTTAATAAGGGTGTCGAACTTTTTATGCAGATAAGCGAAATATCTGTCGGCAGACCCTGGAAATTTGTGTGGGTAGGGGGGCAACGTAAAACCGGCTTTAACTACTACCTCGATCGCTTCTATGAAAAACTCAAAGAGAATGGAAATTTAATAATACTGAGTGAAAAAAATGAAGACTATTATGAATACCTGAATATTTGTGACGCGTTTTTGTTAACGTCGTTCAATGAGTCCTTTTCCTTGGTGACTTTGGAAGCGTTGGCATTAGGAAAGCCAGCCGTGGTGTATAATTGCGGAGGGGTCATTGACTTTATGACAGAACAATATGGAAGAGTAGTGGATAGTCGAGACCCGAGTGTCTGGCTGGAAACGATAGATTGGCTAGTGAAAAATTATGAACAGTTTCCGGCGCAGGATTTGAAATCATTAGCAGTTCGCTACTCTACCACAAGCCAAGTGCCAGCATTAACAGCGTTACTGTCTGACCAAGAATATGGCGTTGTTACCTGAAAAACCAGCAAGGATATTCCGTATAAAACCGATTGATGCAAAACAACGTACTGTCGCTGTGTTAGATTTATTTCTGAATGGTAATTCTTCTGGCGCTAGGTTTGACAGGAAATCAACTATTTTACTGGTCGGTTACCCGCTGGTTTTGTTTTTGTTTTTTATTCTCCCTTCTTCAAGCGCAGCGCGTAACTTATTGGTTGTAGTTGCGTTCACTCATTTTTGGTATAACCGCTATCAACTTGTTCAAATAAAAATGCTAGCCACACAAATTACGGTTCTAACCGGGCTGTTGCTGATATCCTATATCACATTCTCTTTATTCTGGAGTACACCGCCTTTTAATCATAATGCAGAAAATCAATTGCGTTATGGCTTTGTTACTTTGCTTTTTTGGGTAGTATCAATTTTATATTTCAACAATAACACACTGGCTCTTAAACATATTTATTGGGTGTTTGGTATGGGTGTCCTGGGAAATTTGCTGGGGGCATGGTTGACCGAATACAGCCTTGATCGTGACGGTCGTTTAACCGGTTATAGCATTCTGAATAATCCTATTATTCTGGGGTCGGTTGCAGTTATTCAGGTGGCTATCGGCGTACACCTTAGATATCGTGCGGGAGTTGATAAAGCGATTGGTGTCGCATTGTTGGTGATAGCGATGATACTGATTATCTTGACTGGTAGTCGGGGCCCACTATTAGCGTTGCTGGCGGTTTTTTTTGTATGGTTCTGGAGTCGTGTTGAGATAAAACCGATATATAAGGTGATGTTGATAATCGCAGTAGGTGGCACCGTTCTGCTTGCAGCCCAGATGACGGGTATACTTGCTGGTTTAATTGAGCGAGGTTTGAGTCTGCGACCTATTATCTGGCATGAAACCCTGTTAGCGAGTCAGCAACATTGGGTGTTCGGGTGGGGTTGGGCGAACGACTTTAACCAGTCGCCTGTGAGCCAGGCAATTTTAGAAATTTCCGGAAATTCTATAATTCATCCACATGGGTTGCTGATTTCCTCGCTGTATTATGGTGGGGTTATCGGGTTGTTTGTGCACGTTGTATTTTTTTACGCAGTTGCACGGGCAGCATTCCAGGCCAGGGACCGTGGGCTGGCACTTGGATTGGTTGCAGCAATATTGCTCTTAACTGCGACGGATACGAATGCGGCTGTGTCCAAACGGGATTTTATGTGGCTCATATTCTGGATTCCTGTGACGATAGTAATTACCCGAACTTTACCTATAGTAGCTCCTCGAAGTGCCTCTTAAGTGTCAAAGCAGGTTTACTCCGTTCTGAGCTGGGGGCGTTTTGAGGTAGATAGGTTCGACTTTGTTGGCGGTGCCAAGGAGAAGTACATAATTGTTTAAAGTTAGCGTTTTTCAATTGCTTTACTATCGTACTTTAGCGGAACTTAAAATAGAAGCCAGTAAAGCAAAGCTGGGAGTATTGTGGTGGTTTTTGGATCCTGCAATGTACTTGCTTCTCTTTTATGTGATATTCGGAATTGTATTCAAGCGGGGCGAGGAAGGCTTTGTAACCTTTCTCCTTTGTGGTTTGGTGTTCTGGCGCTGGTTTGATACCTCAGTCAGGATGTGCGCAAACTGTATTCTTAAAGAGCGCCTGCTTCTAGAACAGGTCTATTTGCCGAAGACCGTTCTACCAGGGACCGTTTTGAGTGTTAACGCAATTAAATTTTTACTTGTGCTCTTACTGTTTCTTTTTTATTTAGTCCTGGCGGGCGACACGGTAACCGTGTTTTGGCTGTACTTGCCTATCCTCTTGGTGTTACAGCTTTTTCTTAGCGTTGGAGCGGGTCTTTTGGTTGCTGCCGTCATACCGTTTGCTCCCGATCTGTTGATTCTTATTAACTATGGTATGACTTTCCTGTTCTTTCTGGCAGGTATTTTTTTCCGTATTTCCGAAGTCGAACCCTTTCTTCAAAAAATACTATATCTGAATCCTATGGCTTCGATAATCGAAAGTTACAGGCTGATCTTGCTTGAGCAGAGTCATCCCTTGTGGGGGCAGCTTGCATACGTGCTTTGTATCTCTGTCGTTATGGTGAGCTATGGCTTGTTCTTGTTGAGGAAGTACGATCGCCTATATCCCCGGTTGGTAGAATAACTATGTCTAAAAATCAACAGCCTTATGTTCGGTTTCAGAATGTAGGTGTTAAGTACACAGTTAGGAAAAGCACATTCTCGAGACAAAGCTTCTGGCCGATTGTAGATATAAATTTCGAATTATTTAGGGGAGAGACGCTGGGTATTGTTGGCCGTAATGGAGCGGGAAAATCAACCATTCTTAAGTTGATCGCAGGCATCATTGAAGCGGACGTCGGCTGTATAGAAAATCATGCTACATCATCATTGCTTCTTTCAATACAAGTAGGTTTTAAACATCAGCTTACGGGAAGGGATAATATTATTCAAAGTGGATTGTTGTTAGGAATGACTTTGCCCGAGATCGAGCTGGCGACCAAAGGTATCGTTGATATGGCAGAGCTCGGCGAACATATAGACTTTCCCATAAGCACGTACTCAACGGGTATGCGGGCGCGCCTGGGATTTGCTGTCGCCGTGCATGCGAAACCGGATATTCTATTGATTGACGAGGTTTTGGGTGTGGGCGACGCGCAATTTAGAGAGAAATCGAGCGCGTTTTTGAAGCGACGTATAGCATCGAATGAAACGGTTGTGCTTGTCTCTCATGAGAACACCACAATGGCGACTTTGTGTGACCGCATTTTGTGGATCGAAAATGGACGCACGAAAATGATTGGTGAAGCTGACCACGTTCTGCGTGCCTATAATACTCCTGAGGGTTTGGCAGTTTGAATTCGGCTATTGATGTAGAGCAGTCGCTGTCTGAATCGGTGTTAACTGGTGTTATAACCCATAACCCGGATATTGAACAATTACGCTGGCTACTATCCAGACTGGAACAGTCGGGTTGTAGGGTTTTGGTTGTCGACAATAACTCTGATAATAAGCTCGACATCAGTAAGCTGGCGGTCGCTCATGCGCAGGTGGATTTAGTCCAATCTGGCCGTAATTTGGGTGTGGCAGGTGCTCTGAATCTGATGCTTCATGAGGCGCAGAAAATGGGTGTAAGTTTCATCATACCGTTCGACCAAGACAGTAGGCCAGCGGAGCTTGCGATTAATATTTTATTTCAAATATACCGTGCACTAGATGAGAGTGACAAGGTGGCCGCAATTGGTATGTGTGTTGTCGATGCTTACACTGGGCGCTCACTAGGTTTTACATCGTTTTCATTCCCGTTCAATCGTCGTTGTCTTGGTTATGATAAAAATCAGGCAACGGTTCAAACAGACTTTTTGATTACCTCCGGTTGCATGATGTCTCTGAAAGCAGTTGAAGACATAGGTAACATGGAAGAAGCCCTGTTTATTGATAGTGTCGATCTTGAGTGGTCATTCCGCGCGCGTTCAAGGGGGTGGCATCTTTTGGGGGCTTTTTCTGCAATTTTAGAGCAAACTATAGGTCAAGAACCTCTTAAACTTCCGTTTTGCAATTTGGTTGTAAAGAAGCACAATGCCGGGAGATATTATTATATGACTCGCAACCGGGCTATTCTATACCGGCGCTCGTATAGCAACAGAGCTTGGGTGATAAAGGATAGCGTAAGGGCGATTCTCAAGTTGTTTGTCATGTTGGTTTTTCGCGAGGACCGCTTTGCTGTATTAAAAAACCACTATCTCGGCCTGCGCGACGGATTAATTTATTCGAAGAAAAAATTGAATGTTTAAGCCCACGATGCCATGAAAAATAAACGATTTATATTTGTCATAGGTGCCCACCGTAGTGGAACTTCTTTGCTCGCCTCTCTAATCGGTTCGATGGGGGCGGTGATAGGTTCAGAACAACTTGATACCAATGGCGAAAACCTCAAGGGATTCTGGGAGAACAGGCTATTGGTCGAGCTAAATGATGAGGTTTTGCGTGACTCTGATCTAAGCTGGGATATGCTTCACCTGCCGGAAGGTATGGATTTTTCTCATGATCGTTATCAGCTCCACCGGGACAAGGCAAAATTGATTCTGGCCAGCCAATTTCATGGCGCGCCAGTAGCTTTGATAAAGGATCCACGACTGTGCTTCTTAATGCCATTTTGGTTGAAGGTTGTGGAGGAGATCGGCGTCCTGGATGTGAAGGCGGTTATTCTTTATCGCGAACCCAGTGAAGTGGTGGCTTCGCAGCAAATGCGGGCAAAAAAAGACCCCGAGTTTCATCTCCTGGGCGCTAGAGAGGAGCAGGTTTATTTGCATTGGTATACTAGTATGCGGTCAGCGCTCAAGGTTACTTCATGTCTCCCCGTCTATTATATAAGGCATCAAAGTCTGTTAGAAAAGCGTCTTCCTGTCGTAGAGTCTATGCTTCGTTTTCTTGGATTTGAGCCAAGTCAGGGTGAGATCGAGCGTCAGCTCAATGAAACTGTGGAGCCAGCGTTATATCGTAATCGGAGTAGTGGCGGTTATCAAAATATTCCCTATGAATTTGTAAAACAATTAGCCTATTCGTTTGAGCAGGCAGATGAAGGGGTTGATGGGCTGTGCGGTCTGCACAAAGTAGAAAATAGTATTTCCTCAGAGCTGGCCCGCAGTACCATGGACGAGTTGCAGAAAATGTATGGGCAATCCTATAAAAAATTATTGGAGGTACGTCATCACTTGCTGTTGCATATGCAAAAAGTAGAGAGCTTCAAAAGTGATAGCGAAGAAATGGAGCGAATCGTTCGTTACCAGGAAAGCCATATCCAGCTTCTTGAGCGCAGCGTGCCTTTCAGGTTGGCTAAAGTGGCTCGCAAGTGGTTAGCTGGGTTGGGAATGATTAGAAAGACTAAGTGAGATAATGCCATTGCGTTTTTTAAATATATACCGATTGATTCATGGTCTTGGTCCGTTGACAGTCTTGTCTGTGTTCGTGAGACATTTAAGAAGTCGGGGTGTGTGGGCGACCCTCACTCGCGTGTTTCGCCTTGTGCTGGACGGTGTGAGGCAAAGCGGCTTCGAGAGCCATAACCAGTGGCTGCAGCGCAACGGCCTAAAAGAAGCGGGGACTGCCTCCTCTGTTTTCAGTTCTTCTCACATCGTTATTATAGGTGCGCTGGATCTACCTCAATGTCGCCGCTATCGCGTAATGCAAAAAGCCGAATTATTCCGTGGCCGTGGATGCCGGGTCAGCGTGCATAGTTATAAAGAATGTGCAGAAGCTATAGACGCGATGCAGACGTGTACGGTTCTACTTCTCTATCGGGTGCCGGACGGTAAAGATTTCCGTTGCTACATTGCTGAGGCGAGGCGATTGGGAGTCAGAATTTACTACGATATAGATGATCCTATCTTTGATCGCACGGTTTATGAAAAGAACAAAAATCTTGACACGCTTACGGCATCCGAACGCTCGCACCTGTTAGCTGAATCTGATCTTTATCTTCGGGCAATGGGTGAGGTTGATGTGGTCATTGTAAGCACTGATAAAATGGCTCAGCTGGCGAAAAGTAGCGGTATTTCCCACGTCCATGTGTGGCCAAATGTGATTGATAAAGGCTTGGAGACGTTGATTCAATCAAGCGATGGCCCGGATCCAGTGGCAGCAGCGCCTGTTGAAAAGGCGGTGGTTATTGGTTATATGAGTGGTTCCCGAGCGCACGATGCGGATCTGGCTGAAGTGGCCGGCGTTCTGGAGAACATACTGAAATTAAAAGAAAATGTTTTGATTCGTTTTTGCGGGTTTGGTGTCTTGCCCGAAAATCTTGTGCAATTCTCAAGTCGGATACAGCGGCATCCATTCACAGGTTACAAACAGTACCTTAGTGCGTTGTCGAGTGTGGATATTAACATGGTTCCCTTGGTGGTCGATGAGTTCAATGAGTGTAAGAGCGCCATCCGGTTTCTCGAGGCGAGTCTTGTGGGTGTACCCACCGTCGCTTCTGCGGTAGGAGAGTTCAGATCTCTCATCGAAAATAACGTGTCCGGAATATTGGCGACTTCGCCACAGCAATGGCAGGATGCATTGCTGCAGCTAATAGAAAGCCCGCAGCAACGGGCCGAGTTAGTAAAGGAGGCGCGAATTCTTGTTTGCGAAGTGCGGCACATTAATACAATAGCGTTTGCTCTGTTACCCACCCTGAATGACATGGCGGTGACCGATGTCTAAACGGATTATTATAGTTAATGTACATTTTGCACCCTTTAGCTTTGGCGGCGCGACCATCGTTGCGGAGGAGTTGGCGTTACGGCTTCAGAAGGCCCATGACTGGGCGGTGCTTGTGTTTACTGTATTTAACGACCCGCTTGCGCCACCCTATGCGCGGCGACGTTATCGGGCTAAGGGACTGGATATTCTTGCGGTTAACTACCCACACAATGCAAGCAGTAAAGACAGCTATTGTAATCCGCAAATGGAAACATCGTTTGTAGAGGTGTTTGAGGCCTTCCAGCCGGATGTCTGTCACCTTCACTCAATTCAGAATATTGGCGCAGGCATACTGGCATTCCTTGCTGACAAAGCCTGTAAATCGGTTGTTACGTTGCATGACTGTTGGTGGTTGTGTGATAGACAGTTTATGATTGACAGAGACGGTTTTTATTGTGATCAGGTCAAGATCAATCCTGAAGTATGTAGCTACTGCGTTGAAAATGTCGAGAAGAGCGAAGCGCGATTGGATTATCTCACAGAGCAATTGAAGCACGCAGATTTGCTGTTGGCTCCAAGCGAATTTCAGAGAGCACTTTATATCGCGAATGGTTACGACCAAACACGTTGCGTCACTAACAAGAATGGCATAAATCACCCTGAGGATAGCTATATTGAAAAAAGGCGTCAAAGATTGGCGACTGCTGAAAAGATCACTTTCGGCTTTGTAGGTGGGCCAGGAAGAATTAAAGGTTCCGACGTGATTGTAGCGGCGTTCAATACTATCGCGTCGAAGGACTATCAATTGTTAATTGTTGACGCGGCAGCGAACCTGGGAAGCACTTGGAAAAACGGAAGTTACTGGGATGTTCCGGGTGAAGTTCAGGAGGTTGAGGCGTATTCGCAGGATTCGATGGATGACTTTTTTTCAAGGATTGATGTGCTTCTTTTTCCCTCGCAATGGAAGGAAAGTTTTGGGCTTGTAGTCAGAGAAGCCCTGGCACGGGATGTCTGGGTTATCGCAACTGGAGAGGGAGCCGTGGCGGAGGATATCCGGGACGGTGAAAATGGCACTTTACTTCCTCTGACCGAAGACTCCTCTTATTTGAGTGTTGCAATTGAATCGCTGATTAACGGTGATCAGTGGAAAGGGTATCGTGATCGTTATTCTCATAATATACGTAGTTTCGATGAGCAAGCAGTCGAATTGAACCAAATACTTCATAGTTTAGTATCATGAAAAAAAACTTATACATTCATATTGGAAGGCCTAAAGTTGGGTCCAGCGCAATACAGCACTTTCTGAATGGTAACCGTTTCGGACTAGCGTATGCCGGTTGTTTTTATGCTGCTTCAGGTTATATGCACAAGGCGAATCATGGCTTGGCCTACGTTCTTTATCCGGACTCTGTGCGTATTCCTGAGTTCAAAGGTGTATCAGCTGAGAAGATGTATGCCGATTTAATTGATGAATTGCAGAAAAAACCCGAAATTCCCAATGCGTTCATTTCATCTGAGAATTTCTATTTTGTTGACCCTAAAAAGTTGCACCTTTATCTAGATGATGCGTTCGATGTAAAGATTGTTTGCTATGTGCGCCGTCAGGATGACGTTCTGGTATCAAGCTATATTCAGGAGCTGAAGGATAATTTGCTTTCTCCGGATGAAACGCTGGCAGATTTCGCGACTAGTGAACGACGTTTGAAATGGTTGGATTATGATGCTGTATTAAAGAAGTGGTCAAAAGTGTTTGGGAAAGAAAATATTATGGTGCGACCTTTTGAAAGTGAACAGTTTTTTGGGGAAAGCATCTACTCTGACATTTTGCATGTTTTGAACATAGACAGTTTAAAAGGGTTTGAGATTCCGCGCGTGCGAGTCAACCCCAGTCCTTCCCGTGATGTCCTGAATATCATTCTACATATCAATAACAGGCGGGATGTAGAAGCGTCTGCCAAGCCTCGCTTAATTGAGGCGTTACTCAATGCCTCAGAATACTTGCCCAAATCCAGTGCTTTCGCTGCCGGAAGCCTATTTGATCTGGAGCAACGTAACGCTTTTCTCTCGCGTTTCAACAGATCTAACGCGAATGTTGCTGAAAAGTATTTGGCTCGAGGGGATGGTAAATTGTTTTTACGTACTCCTGGTGACGATACGGCGAACGGCTCTTCAACAGATACTGGATTTGAAGTCGATCGATTGGTGTCGATATTCAGCAACGTACTGCTCAGTCAGCAGGATCAGGTAAATAAATTAGAAACTCGTTTGGATGAGCTTACAACACAGCTTGAGCGGTTGGCGATTGGTAAAGATCTTATGGTTTAAATTTAATTGGGTATTCACTACTTGATTCCATTGAAAAAGATTAGTGATCGAAATTTTCTTGTTTCAGGGATGCTGATACTGGTATATACAGTGCTTTGCCTCGTAAATATGCGACATTTTTTGGCAGGGCGTTTCTGGGCGGAAGAGGGACGTGACTTCTATGTGCAGTTGATGGATGCACATTGGGTTAGTTTATTCACCCATTTGCATCATTCTCATCTAGAATTACTTACCAACGGTATCGTCTATGTCTCTACGCTGGTGCCGTTAGTATATGCGCCCCTGATAACGACTTATACGTCGTTTTTCTTCCAGGCACTGCCAGTGCTTTTTTTAATTTACTTTCGCTCGCAATTGCAGTTGCACCCCCTACCACTAGTAGGATTGCTGATGATTTTGGCAGGAATGCCGCAGGCCGATGAGGTTTTAGCAAATAGTATAAATCTGCACTTTCATATGGCATTTTTGGCAGCGATTGTACTTATTCTGCCTGCGTCGAACAAAAGCAATCTGTGGCTTCAGCGTTTGTTGCTTATCCTGGCCGGAACGAGTGGTATCCCAACAATTTTTCTTTTGCCATGTTTTCTATTAAAAGCGTACATTCAACGAAATCGGGAAGCTACTATTCAGTCAGTGATTATGCTGATTTGTACTCTGCTACAAGCATGCTTGTTGATGCAGGATGTCGCCGGAACTTTCAACAGAGGTCTGTCGGTTGATCCGGTAACTATTGTCTTGGCTGCCTTCGCTCAGCAATTATTAGCACCACTCTATATCTTTTCTTCGTTTGCTCCATGGATCCATTCAAATTTAGGTAATCTGGCTGTTGTTTATCCTATTGCTATAGTTGGATCCAGTTGCTTTATAGTGCTGTTGCGATGGACATGGCAACACGGTCCCATCTATATTCGATACCTTACTATCGCTTGGTTTTCTATGGTCCTGATGAGTACGGTGACAGCTATTGGTCCGACGGCTTCTCTCATCACGGATGGTTTCGGATCGGGACGTTATTTTTTTGCACCCAATGCAATTTTATACTTTATAGTCGCGGCAACAGTGAGCCGACATCTATTCTATCGTTCTGAGAATGGAGACGATATTGTTGCCATTGGAGTTAAGGCAATGGCGGTCTTCGGTTTGATTGTTATAGTGGCCTGTCTCTACTTTGGTAAAAAATATGTAACTTCAGGCCCGTCCTGGGTGGGAAGTCTTCAAATCACAAAAGACGCATGTAGTAATAGAGTTGATATCTGGCCTGCTGGATGGTCTATGCGTTTTCGGAAAACAGTATGTGAAGAACGTTGGTAAAAGGTACCTTGTTCTTACGTGGCTTCTTACTGCGTTGCGATTGATGTGATGGTTAACAATAACATACTAAGAATGCCTATAATGATAGTGGTATCAAACTAGTGCCCCGCATCGCCCTATTTGATTTTAATTACAGCTTAACGCCTGATACGCATAAGATTGGTGGCGCTGTTTTGTGGGCGCTAGTCTTGGCATTAGTCTCAAGTTATTTTTTATCGGGTTTTCTACGAGAAGGGCTTCCTATTTTTTGGGATGGACATAGCCACGTCGCTCGATCCTGGTTTGCACAACAGTCCTTTATTGCTGGAGAGTTCAGTGGTTGGACTCCTGCTTGGTACGGAGGCTTTTACTGGGGCCGGTTCTACAGCCCACTGCACTATTGGGTAACTGGATTGATCGGTGTAATAGTCGGCTCACCGGTCATCGCAACTAAATTAGTTCTCTTTTTGGTTCAGTTGCTTTTTGTTTTGCTGATGGGCGTGGCGGTGAAACAACTGACCGGGAAAAAAGTCGGGCTATTGGCCGGTATCTTGTTTGCTTTACTTAATCCTGAGCGATATTGGGTGGTTGGTGTTATCGGAAGTCATCCTTCAGCCTGGCTTCTATTGGGGTTTGCGGGAATTTGCTATAGCCAAGCTAAGTTTCAGGATCATAAAAACCCTTATCGATTAGGAATGGGGAACGGGTTGATTTTGGCTGTTATGGCTTGGGCTCATCTGACCAACACTGTCTTTTTTGGCGCGATCATTTTAGTTTGGCAATGTTCCAGTGTTTTTTTTAGCGGTAGCAGCAGAAAATTTCAACAAATAGTTAGGTCAGTGGCTGTGACTCTGTCGATTGCTGTTGTGGCGTGTTTGTATTTGATTTACCCCTGGTTGATGGATCGGAGTCAGGTAGCGTTAACACTGATTGATGATATCCCTCCCAATTACCAGTTTTCCGCTTTGCCATTGAAAGTTTTTCTCGGCATTGATAGCTACCATTTTTCGCAACACTACGTGTATCCCCATCATTGGCTGGTAATTTTGCTAGCGACGTATGCCGGAATTTCTGGCGTGAATTCCAAAAATAAAGCCATTGTTGGTCTTTTTTTGCCGTTGATGGCTTCTTTCATTTTGCTCGGGCTTATCGGTGATAGAGGTGTTCTTGCCGCTTCTATGTTTTTACATCTCTTCGCAGCGTTATCACTTGTCGAAATCTTTAAGCCCAGCAAATGTGCCTGGGTAATGCAGAGTGTGACTGGGTTTGCTATAGCAGCCCTAATCTTCTATACCTCAAATATAAGCTGGAATCCCAGGTATGTGCTCGACGAAAAATTGGATTTTTACACCGGGTTCACTGACAAACCAAGCCACCAGCGTATATTTGATATGAGCATGCAGTCTACTTATTTGGATGGCATCTATGGGTGGAGTTCGGTCTCTCCAATGTTTTCCGATCATTCGGTCGCTTTTGGCGGGTTTCCACAAGGAGCACCGCTCGGTAGCGTCAATAACACTCTTCTTTCGGGCATGCTTGAGAGCAGCGAAGCACAGCTGCATATTGATGCAATTTTGGACTGGTTTTATCTGAATAACATTGGGTTCCTTGTTGATCGTGATAAAGAAAGAAACTTCATTCTAGAGAGCGAGGAAATAGATCCAATAAATTCACATATTTCTCGAATGGTTTATTCTTCGCCAGTGCTTTTTACGACAGAACTGCGTCATTTTAAGTATCTGACTGAACGATCCAATGAACGGGCGAATAGGTGGTCCCGCGATTACGAAATTGGAAGCTATCCGGGTATGGTGCATTTAAGGGTATCTAAATACAGGAATGAGTGGGAAAGTCTGAAGCAAGATCTTCAGGCGATGAATATAGACCGTGAGCACGCCAAAGCGGATTATCTACTGGTAGGTTACGAGATTCCCCTTCGTAATTTAACTGCAGGAAGTGTGCGGAATGGTTCGAAAAGTCAGTTGCTTAGTTATTCGGAAAAGTTCAACCAGGTCGATTTGGTTGTGGAAGCAACGGAGCCACAATTCGTTCGTTTGTCATATAGTTATGATAAAAATCTTGCTGTTTATGTCAATGGCAGGCGAGCTGAGGTTATTCCGGAAGCTTTGTTGGGTGGTATGCTCATTGAGTTGCCTGCAGGGATTCATAATGTGGTTATAAGGGGGCAGGGGTTGCAGGGATGCAGGTTGTATACATTGTACATAAGTGCAATTTGCTTCTTGCTTTCGCTGATGATGTTTTTAATCTGGATACGAATTTGCGGAGATGATGCTGAAAAGGGCGAAGCTGAGTGAGGGGTTGCGATATTGGATTTGTTTACTCGCTTGTATCACCCAGCTGTTTAAATGAATCTGAAAACGGGGTTTGCAGCTCGCGGTGAATTTCGCCGAGTAAAGTCGGTATTCGCGAATCGGGATAAAAGTCTTCCCCACGAATCTTCTTGTACTCAATGAAGGCCTGGCGCAGATATTCAGCACGCTTTTCTCTCTTCTGGTTAGTCGTAACACCTCCGTGGTATTGGTGAAAAACACCTTCTCCCGCGAGCGCAATAAGCACTGTGTGAGGCAGTTCAAGTGCTCTCTTGTAGGTGTCCAGATTGACCAATCCTCCGCCAGGAAGACAGAAAGATTCATCCATGCCGCCTAGCTGTTTCCAAAGCCCTCGTGATAGGCACAGGCAATTAGATTCCCCGTACTGTCTGAAGAGCCCATACTGAGTGCTTTCGCTCCAGCAGGAGATTTCGAATAGCTTGTAACCCTGCTTTCTCCAATTAATCGAGTCTAACAATTGGATTTCTTGTTGTTCATTGTAGCCATTATTGACGGCTTCTTGCTGCGTTTCACTGCCTAGGTGATAGCCTGGCACTGAAATAATTACTTGCCGGGAAATCAAAGACGCCAGGTAAAGATGTTTAATCAAGCCTGGGGAGGCCAATCGTGCGCCATCTATGAGCACGGCCTGAAAATGCCCTTTGGATTTTTTTAATCCAAAGTTCACGGCGGTAGCGGGCGACCCGGTGTTCGGGACCCGGTAATAATGAAAATCGCCTTCCAGAGCAGACACCTCCTTGGGGCACAGGTTTCTTGAAGATTGCGCCTCAATGACGAGTACTTCGTATTGCCAAGTCTCTATGTTGGTTTGATATCGTGTGCTGAGGGAGAAAAGGGTGTTCATCGCTTGTCGAGGCATGTCAAAAACAATCACAACAAGAGAGAGTCTTGGCCGGCGAATTTTACGTATCTGATCAGATAAAGATCGTTTGGTAATCATGGCGGATTAATATTCCGTAGTTACAGTTTCCTGTCCCATTTTTCCCACACGAAGTGGTAGTCCCAAACACAATTGTGCGTTTTCGCCAGCGCCTTTCTGATTTTGCGTCTGCGGTGATAAGCGCCGGGGTGCCATTCGTGAAATTGAATCATGAAGCTTTCAACTTCTTTTATCAGGTCGGTGTCGATCATTCGCTCCAAAAGCGGAAACTCACCACCTTCGATATTGATTTTCATCAGGCTGACTTTCTTAAGGTCCAGGTCTTTCCAGACGGTATCTACTGCATGCAGTTGTATAGTGGCTGTTTTAAGTTCGCCACTGGCGTTAGGGATATCAAAAATGGAAGAGCCCATGTGGCTGAGTCGAATTTCTGAGGCTTCGTTTTTATCACTAATGCCATAAGGTATCGCCGTCAGTTTTGGATGCTCTGACTCTTTTTTCTTAAGTGCGTTGTAGTTGCCTGGATCGGGCTCGAATGCGAGCACAGTCGGATTATATCTTTTAATCAATTTCTTTGCCCAGTCACCATTGTAGGCTCCTACATCTAGTACGAGGCTTTCCGGTCCAAGATCGGCTTCATGCAATAAGTGAGGATTGTTTTCTTCCGCCCGGTAGAACTTGTAGAGTGACGGTCTGTAATAATGAAGCTCCAGCGCTGCTTTAGTGAAGCCGGTCAGGTGCTTTTCTTTATGCCGCATTATGAGCGTTCGAGGTTTCATAGCCAGCTTTTTTAGATTATAAAAGCTAAACTTTTTAAGTAGTGCCACTGTGTATCTCGCAGTTGCTTTTGGTTTTTGCACCGCTGAGAGTATAGCAACTAGTTATTCTTGCTTACACTTTTTTGTCCCACTTCTCCCATACAAAGTGATAGTCCCAAACGCAGTTGTGCGTTTTTGCCAGAGCCTTTCTGATCTTGCGTCTGCGGTGATAAGCGCCGGGGTGCCATTCGTGGAATTGAATCATAAAGCTGTCGACGTTTTTCAGCATGTCGCATTGAATCATGCGTTCAAGTAGAGGGAATTCCGCTCCCTCGATATTAATTTTCATGAGATCCACCGTGCCGAGCTCAAGCATTTTCCACGCACTGTCAATAGCGTGAATTTGTACCTCTGCGGTATCGCTGCCGGATGGTGAGTTTGGATTTTCGAATAGGCTTGACCCCATGCTGCTAATCGATATTTGCATGACTTCATCCTTGTCAGCCAGTCCATAGCGTAGTGGTTTGAGTTTTGGGTAGATCTCCGCTTTTTGCAGTAAAGCGGCATAATTTTTAGGGTCTGGTTCAAATGCTAATATATTGGGGTTGTAACGCTGTATGATGTGCTGAGCCCACTCCCCGGTAAAGGCACCCACATCCAGGACGATGCTATCCGCAGTAAGGTCGGCTTCGTGAAGAATGTGTTTATTCGCGATTGTCGCACCAATAAATTTATAGAACGCAGGACGATAGTAATGAAGTTCCAATGCTGATTTTATGAAGCCGGTTTGGTGGCTCTCCCTACGTCGCATAAAGTAGGTGCGAGGCTTCATCAATGCTTTTTTCAGCCTGTATGGATTGAGGTAAGCGGAGAGCGCCATATTATTCTCGATTAGCCTTTAAAGAGTTTGGCTGCCGATGCTAATATAGTGGGATTGGTTTGTCGACATAGGCATGGCTGGGATTGCTGCATTGGTTAGAGCGCTGGTAGATGATTGGAACAAGCTGCTCTGGGTTGCCCTGCTTGCGGTGTTACTGACCTGGCTTGCCGGCCTGAAGTCCCTTGTGCGTGTCTCTGAAGCCGAGATGGAAAGTAGCGCCGAAAGGCCTAACATACTGGTTTTGGTGGCAGATGATCTGGGCTACAACGATGTTTCGACCTATAATCCCACCGGTTTCTCTACTCCCCATATTGATCGGATAGCGGCAGAGGGCGTCGCTTTCACACGCCATTATGCCGATGCCACTTGTAGTCCCAGTCGAGTGGCTATGTTAACCGGCCGTGAGCCTGAGCGGTCCGGGTTTCGGCATCGGGGAATTATGATTCCTGATGAATTTAATACTATTGCCGAGTCTCTAAACAAGTACGGTTACCATTCTTATCTGGTGGGAAAATGGCACGCGGGTGAGGAGCTTCGTGCGGGTTGGCCGGATCGAAAAGGATTCACCCACTGGTTTGGCTTCCTGAATCAATGGCATTTGCAGGGGGGCACAGATTTAAATTGGCCTACGTATATCAACCCCTGGCTTAGACGCGACGGTGGTGCGCCCAAACAGTACCGGGGGCACCTTACGGATATTCTCACTCAGCACACGGTTGACAAAATCCAGGCGTTTCAGAAATCAGACAAGCCCTGGTTTCTCTATCACGCTTTCCTTGCACCCCATACACCCATACAACCCGATGCTCGCTATCTGAGCCGTTATCCGAACACAGAGGAAGGGGCTTATCTTGCTCTGCTCAACCAACTGGATGACTCGGTGGGAAAGATTCTCGATGCAGTCGGGGACGACCCCAATACCATAGTGGTATTCGTCAGTGATAATGGCGGGACAAACGAGCGCAGGGACAATAATTACCCCTTTGCCGGCAAGAAAAATGAAATTTACGAAGGCTCTTACAGGACGCCTTTGGTCATGAAGTTACCCGGGCGTCCGCGAGGTCAGCGGATTCATCAAGTGGTCATGAATACAGACATTTATCCCACCATCATGGCGGCCGCAGGGTTGCAGGTGCCGGGGGATATAGATGGCAGGAATTTGCTGCCGCTGCTGGCCGGGCATGACTCCGGACCCAGAGCCCGCTCTTGGGAAATGTACAGTTGGAATGTGGAGAGTATGAACTTTAGCGTGTTGGCGGGCGATGGGCAGTGGCGGATGTCAAATCTGTTGGGGCTGAAAAACGAATTATTCGATTTGCAGGCCTCTCCATCAGGTGGAAAAGATATCGCGGGGGCTCATCCCGCCCAGGTGGCAGATCTGGAACGCCTTTATAAGGAGCTTAGTTGGGATAAAAGCCGGGTAAATGTAAAAGCGCAGAGACGAGGTAGTGATACCTATTATTCCGGCTTTAATGCCCTGAGGACGCCAACTATGTTTGGCTTCGGTATCGGTCTTGAAATACCGCCTCTGGATCAGTTGAAGAAGTCTGCTTCCGCTGTATTGGCAGAGCAGAGAGGCGCTTGGAAACTGCATTTGAGTGCCGGCAATGTGTTGAATTGGGAGGTGGGGGGGCAGGTTTTACAATCAATCGACTTTAACCGGTATCAATGCAACCGAGTTGTTTTGACGGGCCACTTTCAGCCAGAGTCATTGGTGTATCAGGTTCCTTCAAGTAGCTCCATAAAATTATTTGTTAACGGACAGTTGATGGATGCGAGTCGTGATGTGACGCATCCTCTGGTGTCGGAGCGGGTATTGAGTCGGCCGACTAAGGTCTACCATCATGGGCAGGCGTACTTCGTCAATCAGCAGTTAAGTTCTTATAGCGAAAGCTATAGTCCACTTGTGGAACCTCAACATAAAGCGATGTTTATCGAAAGTCACAGGGACCGCCGGTTAGCGATGCCGTCACTGGAGCGCTTGGATCAACAATTGTGTGTGGGAGGGTGAACTTTAACAGGCATGGCCGTCTTCCCAGGGATCTTGACCCTGGGTGGCGAAACGGGCAAATCGTTTTTCGGCTCGCATTACGGCTTCTTTGAACGTCGGAAGTGCAAAGCTGGTTATCGCGCCGATTAGAATAGGTTCTTTTCTAACCGCAGTATAGGGGTTGCCTTTGATGCTTTCGTATTCCGCCCTGAATGACATCAGTAGTGCTTCCAGGTCGTCCCTTTGCATCGTGGTCACACCACCATGATATTGGTGGAACGTGCCTTCTCCGGGTGTTATATAAAGTTTAATTTTCGGGTTCGAGCAGAGACCACGATAAAGGTCCAGGTTGACTGCGCCACCGCCCGGGCTCTTGAAAAGTGGATTTGCTCCACCGTAATTGAGGATAGTCTGTTTGCTGCAAGATAAGCAGTTGGATTCCATTAAAGGATGCAGATAGCTATGCGGGTTGGCCGGGCTCAGGCAACTGATTTCAAATAATCGGTAGCCTTGCCTCTTCCAGTGAATACTATCCAGCAATTGTTGTTCCAGAATTTCATTGTGTTGGTTCACATTGTTGAGCTTTTGGTCTTGCTCACCAATATGATAACCGGGTACTGCAACCAGAGCATTTGGCTCGATGGTAAGTGCGTCGATAATGTATCTCAATGTTCTGGGAGACAGCATTCGAGCACCATCAATCATAAGACAAATATTTTCGCCCTCGGACAACTCGATCCCCTGGTTAAGGGCGTGTATAGGTGTTGGTTCGGATTCTTGTCGCAATGTGTAGCGGAAATTGCCTGATAGTTTCGCGATCTCCTCCGGGTGTAAATTGTTAGTGGACTGGTTCTCTACAACAACGACTTCGTATTCCTCCCGTGTTACGCCCCGCTGGTAATCGGTACTCAGCGAGTAGAGCGTATTCATCGCTTGTCTTGCCATGTTATAGGCTACCACCACCACGGATAGCATGGGCTTTTTATGGTTCTTCAATGGTTTCTCCATTGCTTACTCCAATGCTTCGGTCATCTTCCCACACGGGCTTGGCGCTACTTTTAAGTCGCGAGAAACGACGTTCACCGGCTTCTATAGAGTGTTGTACGAAGGGCAGCGCTTCCTGAGAAATATGGCCGAAGAATAATGGCTCCCGGGTAACCGCTTTGAAGCCGCCGGGCCAGTACGCATCGAGTTGTTGTTTAAAGGTTTTAACGCGCTCATCCCGTTCGCTGTTATTGCTGGTGCTAACTCCGCCATGATACTGGTGGAAACAGCCTTCCCCCATTAGAATCACTGGCGCAGTTTCTAGCGATAAGCAAAGTTGGCGAAAGATATGTAAATTGAGACTGCCGCCTCCGGGTAGAGCGAAACTTTCATCGACAGTTCTTTCATTGATTGCTGCTTTTGGAAAGAAAAAAGCATTGCTTTCCATGAATGGGTGGAATTGCCCGTTACGGTTACCCGGGTTGAACGTCGCTTCCCTAAACAGGCTGTAGCCTTGAGTTTTCCAATGGATGCTGCGCAATAGATTTTGTTCGTATTCAACGATGCTTGAGCCAATTCCCCCGTCTTTTCCCTGCTGACTGAGGTAGTAGCCCGGAACTGCAACGACGGCTTTGTAAAGGCGCAGGGCTTGCAATGCGTAAGTCAGAACGCCGGGAGTCAGCACATAGGCGCCATCAATTAAAAGACCGATATTTTCTCCCCGGCACAGTGTCAGAGCATGTTTGATCGCAGGAGCAGGCGACACCCCCGGCTCTTCTCTTAATACGTATTTGAAATTCTCGGGAAGTTGTTTGATCCGGTGCGGAGGGATATTGTTGCCGGAGCTATTTTCAACAACGATGACTTCATACTCTGTGGAAGAGACCCCCTTCTGGTAATCCGCCGTGAGGCTTAGCAAGCTGTTCCAGGCCTGCTCTGGCATGTTGTGTAAAATGACTATTAGAGAAAGCGAGGCACTCATGGCGCTTCGTTTTGCAATGCGTGAAACGCATTGTTAGCCGAATTCATAATGAACGGAACGGTGCTGTCGGCGATAGCACCAAACAAAATGGGGCGTTTGTCCGGTGGAATATAAGCCTCACCCCGGATGCTGGCATATTGCGCGAAGTGTCTTCTCATGGTGTCAATCCGCTCTTCTCCCATCTGTCCTGTCGTTATACCACCATGGAACTGATGAAACGACCCTTCTCCAATGAGGGCAATCAGGGTGGTATTGTCGCGCTCACTGGCCCTTTTGTAGAGATCCAGGTTTACCTGCCCGCCGCCGGTCTCATTAAAGCGCTTGTCGCATCCTCCGATTTCCGCATAGAGTTGTTTTGACATGCAGAGGCAATTGCTTTCACTGAGTGGCTTAAAGTAGCCACCGCTACTGGTACCGCTGAAACAGCTGATTTCAAACAGTCGGTACCCGTCACTCGGCCATTGAATGCTGTCCAGCAGCATTTGCTCGTGTGTTTCGTCGTAGCCTTCTTGCATTGCTTCTTGTTGTAACTTTGCACCAAGATGATATCCAGGGACGCATATTACAGGCTGTTCGGCGATGGCGAGTGCTGCAATTGTGTAGCTGACAACGCCGGGAGTCAGCATTCTGGCTCCATCGATAATGATGCCGATGAAATCGGCGCGGGATTCTTGCACTGCAAAGTTGATGGCGTGGATGGGAGTAGGTTCAGTTTCATGTCGCAGATAATAGCGAAAATTAGAGCCGTGTTTTATTGCTCGCTCCTGACCGAGGTTGTTGCCGGAGTTGTTTTCCATGACCAGCACTTCGTAGTCTTCAGTACGGACATTGCGCTGGTAATCAACGGCGAGAGAAGCAAGTGTTTTCTCGGCCTGGTCAGGCATGTTGTAAATTATAACAATCAAGGAGAGTTTGGGACGATCGCTGCCGGGTACCGGCGCTTTTGGCATGGGCATCCGGGGTGAGAAGCGTGGCCTCGGGCGAGGGGCAAAAGGTAGTTTTGCGGGTTTAATCGTTGTTGATGGAGAGGGTGGGGTGCTTGCTATTTTACTGGTGAGGCGGCGGAGAATTTTTTTAAACATAATTTTATAGTTTGCTGATACGTAACAGTGATTTATAGGTGTATTTTACGCCCCAGGGTAAATGTTCCTGCCGCTGATCGTGAGAGCGGAGTTCTTCGGAATAAAACGCTGTGCCGGTATTTTGTGGCGTAAGTCCTATTTCTTGTGCAACCTGCAAGCTCTGTTTGTTAAATGCTTTTGGGTCCCAGTCAAAATTCAGCACCGGAAAAGTATGGGGCTTGTGCAACCGCAATAGTCGTTGGTTGTATATCTTCCAAAGGCGATAGGACTCTTTTCGGGAGTGGCCGCCCCGTCCGGCCAGAGAGTTGGCAACGGAGGTAGGATGTCTGAATATGCCAATTAAGATCAGATCCGGACAAAGTCTGAGCCAGCCGTCGTAGGTTAACAAGCTTCGGGGATCCTTGAAGCCCCAATATTCTTCATTCGCGTGGGTACCGAGAATCTGTCTGGCTTGCTGGTAATGCTTTTCAGTCCACACTACTTTTCGGGGAGGGGAGCACCAGCTACCACCATTGTCTGCCAGCAGCTGATCGTGAAAATCGACGATATCCTGATTTTCTCGATTGCCTTTTAGGTTGTAGGGATTCCACGTATGATGCTTGCCGAGGTTCAACCCCAGCTCCTGAAGCGTGCCGGTAAGGCAGCTGGTGCCACTGCGATGCATGCCGAGAATGCAGATAATGTGCTTCGGTCTTGATGTTACCATGCAGTAAGGTGCTCTGGGGTTAAGAGGGTTTTTAATGGCGACCGGAGATAGTACCTATTGATCCGAGTCTATGCAATATCAGTAAATCCGTCTTATTTTAAAGTAAATAGGGTGTTTGTGGAGAAGATTATGTTTGGTAGGGGAGGGGTTGAGTCTGAGTACGCGGGGAGAAAGACGATGGTTGGCTTCGAGCGTCTGCGCGATACGGTTATTCAGCACCAGAACCTTTATCAGCAGGCGGAACCCTTTCCCCATATCTTGTTGGAGAATATGGTAGAGCCAAAGGCGCTGAAGTTGATCGTAGATGCTTTTCCTTCTCCTCAAGAGCAGATGAGTTGGCGCCAAGTGTCGGCGACACTTGAGGGCGAAAAAATGCAGTTTAATAAGCTCGGCTGCTCGCAGGAGGCTAACCTCCCGATCTGCATCAGGCAGCTGTTGTGGGAGCTGAATTCAGGCATGTTTATCAGCCTGCTTGAGCAATTGACTGGTATTCGAGGGTTATTGCCGGACCCGTCGCTACAAGGGGCGGGCCTGCACCAGATGTTGCCGGGCGGGGTACTGGGTATTCACGCGGATTTTACTAATCACCGGGTGTATCAGTTGTGTCGCAGAATCAATGTTTTGTTGTACCTGAACGAGCGCTGGCAGGATGAGTACGAAGGTCACCTGGAGCTTTGGACAAGGGATATGTCCCGGTGTGCGCGGCGTATTCGCCCATTGTTAGGGCGCATGGTTATTTTCAATACAGATGCGGACTCCTTTCACGGTAGCCCGGCACCCATCGTCTGTCCCGACGGCTGCACACGTAAGTCCATCGCCCTTTACTATTATACAAATGGTCGAGATGACAAAGAGGTGATTTCCACGCAAGCAACTGACTGGCGGCAAACGGATCGTTCCAACCTGCCGAAACTAGAGTAGGGTAGGGGCGGGGGGAATAAAACCTAACGAGCGCGGGTCTCCATAGCGTTTTGGTGCAGTCTTTAATCCTATATTTATTAGGCTTTCTGCTTTCCCTCGTGCGCTTGGGCCGATTGCAAGTGGCATGGGAACATTGGTAAGGGATAGGGGTCGGATAGCCCTCGGTAGCGGTTTTACGTTAAAATGCCCTCGCTGCTTTTGCAAAGAGGTGTCCTGACCAACCAGGTACTGGAAGGGCATTGCTTCTTGGTTGTTCCGGGAGACCGGTCGGCCCAGAGGGTTTTATCCCGCCCGCGTGTGACTATGGTAAATACTCTGCACTTCAGAACAACTTCAGACCCATGAACAGTGGCAGTGGCATAGCGTAATCGTGGCAATAGCGTGTTTGGAATAAGGAAAAAGTAATGCCCGATTTAGATTTGAAACAACCGGCGCAGCCAGCTGATTTGTCCTCTCAGCTCACTAACCTGGAACATAACAACTACGATGATATGTGGGTGGGTTTGCGAGCGACCCGGGTATGGGGCACGTTGGGCTGGCATGACATAAAGCAGCGTTACCGGCGCTCATCTATAGGGCCGTTTTGGTTTACATTGAGCACTGCCATTATGGCAACTGTGCTGGGTTTTCTCTATTCTTCGCTTTTCAATGCGGATATCGCTACATTTCTTCCCTATGTTGCCACTGGTTTGGTTATCTGGCAGTACATAGGGGCGGTTATGACAGAGGGCTGTAATGTCTATATGACATCAGGGTATTTGATTAAGCAGGTTCGACTGCCGCTCACGGTACATGTGACGCGGATGGTCTGGCGAAACTTCGTGATTTTCTTTCATAGTTTGCCGGTTGTTTTGTTGATGTTGATTGCACTGAAACATTGGCCTGGTGTCGAAGGGTTCCTGGCCATTCCGGCGATTCTCGCACTGCCGTTGCATGGCGTCTGGATCGCGACAGTGATCGGTATTCTTTGTGCGCGGTTTCGGGATATTCCGCCTATCATCACTAATCTGGTGCAGGTTTCCTTTTTCTTCACGCCGATCTTCTGGATGCCTGAAGTGTTAACTGATCGAGCCTGGCTGGTTGAATTTAACCCTTTCTATCATGTCATCGAGCTGATAAGGGCTCCGTTGCTAGGTCGCCCTCTGCACCCTGAATCATGGATCTGGTCGCTGGGTATGATGGCGGCAGGGTACCTGCTAGCCTGGCGCTTAATGTACAAATATCGGGATCGGGTTCCCTACTGGTTGTAATGTATGTCGACATCTATTAAAGCGCAAAATATCTGTATCGATTTTCCTGTATACGAGAACTCGAATCGTTCGCTCAAAAATACCGTGTTCAGCATGACGACCGGAGGAAAGCTGGGTAATGACGGGAGAAGTCATCCGGTTGTAAGGGCGGTTGATAATCTGTCGTTTGAGTTTAATGAGGGAGCCCGGGTCGGTTTGACCGGTCACAATGGCTCTGGAAAAACCACTTTGCTGAGAGTGCTGGCCGGAATCTATGCCCCGGTTACCGGTTCTATGGAGATTCATGGACGGGTCGCTTCGTTACTGGATGTTTCGATGGGGTTGGATCCGGATGCCACCGGGTTTGAAAATATTTATTTGCGCGGGATCGTGCAGGGATTAAGCCCGGCAGCAATTAAGGAAAAAATGGAAGATATCGCTGAATTTAGCGAGCTTGGGCAATACCTGAATCTGCCTGTACGCACCTATTCAAGTGGCATGTTGATGCGGTTAGCCTTCTCCATTTCCACCAGTGTAAAAGCAGATATCCTGATTATGGATGAATGGCTCAGCGTTGGTGACAGGAACTTTCGGATGAAAGCGGCGGATCGTTTGCAATCTATAGTGGATCAGGCCTCCATTCTGGTAATCGCCACACATGATCCTAGTCTGGTGGAGCGAGTTTGTAATAGAAAAATTCACCTTGAGCATGGTCGTATCGTGGCCGATGAGCCGGTGATTCCCCAATCCGAAGCAGCTAATGAAGAAAAGCCTGAAAAGGAACAGGCGGTCCCCCACGCGAAAGCAGTGGGTGCCCATACATGAACCGGAGTCACCCATTTCTGAAATTTTGTGAGCGGCTATTTGCTGTTGAGCCGGGAAGAACAGCCAAAGGAATGGCAAGCGCCTACCTGGCTTATCCCATGGCCGAGCGCCATGAGAAAAGGATGGTACGTGAAAAGCTTCGGGAGTTGCGCCGTCACTATGCACTAAGCCTGCCAGAGCGGTTGGATATATCCCGCAAGAGTTTGGCAAACATTGTGACTTATGCGGGACAATACGTTCCTTACTACCGGGAGTTGTTTAAAGAGTATCACTTCAACCCTGATAAGTTGGAAAAAGACACCGCATACCTTAACGATCTTCCTGTTCTAACCAAAGATATTATCCGGGAACAAGGTGAGCGGATGTTGTCACAGTCGCTTGCAGAGCTGCGTCATTATGGATGTAAAACCGGCGGCTCAACCGGCTTATCAGCCGTAATTTATTACGACCAATCTTCAGCGGACTATTCATCTGCAGTGACACAGTTTTGCCGGGAGCAAGTTGGGAACACCAAGAGGCAACCGGAATTACACTTCGCCTGTCGATTTCCGGATGTTGACTACGATAAATGGCCAATCAAGGAAGACTTCAAATGTTTTGCTATGAATCGTTCCAATATCTTCTTTGATCGCCTGGATGATGCAGGGCTCCAGGAAATATGGGCCACAATGCAGCGCCGGCACCCCTATATGGCGCATGCCCACCCATCCACCATGTATGCACTGGCCTGTTACATTGAGCGGACAATGGGAACAGCAAAAGCGTTCGAAGTGTTTGAATCCAGCGGCGAGCTGATGGAAGACTATCAGCGTCAGAAAATCGCTCAAGCTCTTCAATGCCGCGTCGTTAATCGATACGGCTTGGCGGAATTGGGGGTCATGGCGTATGAGGTCGCAGCGGATAGCCCGGACATGCGCGTGCTGGAGTCAGAAGGGTGGCCGGAATCCCGCCAGGGGCCTCAGGGTCATGAATTGATTTTTACCGGCTTCCGAAACCAACTGATGCCGCTGATTCGCTATCAAACCGGCGATCTGGCGGAAGTCGTTCAGGATTCTTCCGGCTACTATCTTTCAAATATAGTGGGACGTATTCACGACGTAGTGAATCTTGCGGGCGTTGATTATGCCACACATACGATACAGGATATGTTGGATCATCGTGTCGGCGGCATCCAGGAATTCCAGATTGATACACGAGGGGCCAAGCCTTTACTGAAAATTGTGCCGGAATCCCATGCTGATCAAAACGAAATATCGCGCAAGGTTGCTCAATACTGGGGCACTGCGTTTGAGCTGGATTTTGTCGGGCATGAAGATTTTGTGAGGGTAGGCCGTCATGCTAAATTTCGCCATGTGGTGACGGCATGATCCGGGTATTGGCAGCAGGCGACAGTAGCGAAGCACAAATGCTGGTGACAGCGGCATTGGGCCGATCAACACCCTCCGGTTTGATTGTAGAGGTATCAGCTTGTGAACTTCTGAAGTCGCATAGTCAAAGTCATCAGATCTGGGTGATTATAAATCCCCTTGCTATCTGGACAGCCTCAATCATTTCCTTATTGGAAAAAGCATCGAACAAAATATTGTTATTGGGACGATTGCCTGAGCCGCTGACGGATGCGCTTGAGCTACAGAATAGCGGGCCAGTTTCATCGCTCAATGAGGCAGCAAAGGCAAAGCCAGCTGATACATTTGGTGAATCAAACAGTGACGCGCGTGTTGTTTATCTGAACCCCATCGGCAACCAATTCTCGCCTTTAGACGTTCGCCATTTTCAACGTTACGATTTTATGGATGAATGGAATAACCTGGGATACGGTAGCATTACCACAGAGGGCTCGGTCTGGTCTCTATCTTCCTGTCATATTGCACAACTAAAAAACCAGATAGCGAATGTCCTAACGGACGGTGGCACGCAAGCAACCTGGTCTGCCCTATGGGATAGTACTGGTTCAGTGTTGTGGTTTGCCCGGTCTGTCGGCCCTATTGATTCACAGGAATGGCGCTTGGTTGAAAGCTGGCTGGCGAATTATCGCTGTGACGAGTTACCCTGCGTACCGGTGATCCGGGAAATTCCCGCAGGTTACGACTCCGCCGTTACCATGCGCCTGGATTGTGATGAGGATGTAGAGTCAGCCAGACCACTCTGGGAAACTTACTGTGAACTCGAAGTGCCATTATCCCTTGCCCTGCATGCAACGGTACTTACAGACCCCAAGCACCATAAACTGCCACTTGATGTGCTGGGAAGCGGCGGTTCGATTCTTTCCCATACGCTCACACACGCTCCTAACTGGGGTGGCAGCTACGAAGCCGCACTGCATGAAGGTGCCGAATCAAGGGCAGTTATAGAGCGAGCAATCGGACATTCCGTTCGGTATGCCGTTTCACCGTTTCATCACACACCGGAATATGCCAGAAAGGCCCTCGCCGATGCAGGTTATGAAGGCTGTGTAGGCGGGATTATTAATTGCGACCCCGATTTTATGACTGCTCGTTCGGGCGTTCCGGTTGGACAAGGGAGTGGCTTTATAGGATTTGCCCAGCAATGCATGTTGCATGGTGACTGTATGCAGGATAGTGAAGACCCGATCAGAATTTTCAAACAAGCATTCAGTAGCGCAAAGCAAAGTGCACAGTTTTTCGGATTTCTGGATCACCCATTCTCAGAGCGGTATCAGTATGGCTGGGAATCGGAAGTACAGCGTACCGAAGTGCATCGTAGCCTGATAGAAAGCATGCGTAAATCGGGTGGCAATGTACTATTTGCCAGTATGGAAGATGCATTTGATTTTCTAAAAGCAAAAGCATCGGTGGCAGGGGTATATGAAAACGGACAGTACCAACTTAGTACCCCGCAAATTGCGCCGGCAAGTTGGCAGATTGAGTGCGAATACCGGAATGAGCGGCAGGTCATCGGGGCCGGAGGGTGCTTGCTGTGAAAGTGCTCGTGATATTTGGCACACGTCCGGAAGTCATCAAGCTCGCACCTGTAATATTGGAATTACAGCGTAGGCTGGAGCAGGGAGTTGAACTCCTTACCTGCTTGACCGGTCAGCATAGGGAAATGGCTTATCAAGCCTTATCCGTGTTTAAAATAACCCCCGATGCGGATCTAGACCTCATGCAGCCGGGTCAGACTCTCCCCGATCTTACAGCCCGTTTGATGACGGCCATCTCAATGGTGCTGGAAACACATAGACCGGATGTTGTTGTGGTGCAGGGTGATACCAGCACCGCATTTGTGGGCGGTCTCGCCGCTTTCTACGCAGGAATCCCTGTCGCTCATGTGGAAGCAGGCTTACGGACTGGCGACATGCAAAGTCCATTTCCGGAAGAAATGAACCGAGTCATGTTGTCCCGGGTTGCACGTTGGCACTTTGCTCCAACCGAACGAGCAGCAAACGCATTGCTTGAAGAAGGAATTGATAAAGCTGATGTCTTTATTACCGGAAATACGGTAGTTGATGCGATCGGTATAGTGAGGCAACAATGGAATCCAGAAGCTATCCAAAAGCGTCTGGGTTTTAATGTCGATCCTGGTAAGTGTGTTTTGGTGACGACCCATCGTCGAGAAAATTTTGGCGAAGGATTGCAGAACATATTAGGTGCAGTAACGCAATTGGCAGTGGAATATTCTGAGCTGACTTTTGTGTTTCCAGTTCATCTGAATCCATCTGTACACGACAAAGTGCATAAGGCTTTGGCAGGTATACCCAATATCAAGCTGCTTGGTCCCATCAACTTTGAAGAAAGCCTGTATCTACAGTCCATTAGTTGTCTGATCCTGACCGATTCTGGCGGTATTCAGGAAGAGGCTCCGTCGTTTTCCGTTCCTGTAATTGTCATGCGCGAGCACACGGAGCGAAGGGAGGGGGTTGATGCTGGCTTCGGAGTGCTTGCGGGCCAGACTAAGTCTGATATTTTGAATGCAGCGCATTACTGGTTGTCAGATTGTGCCCGTCGTGACACTTTAGCGGAACTGGATAATCCTTATGGTGATGGAAGGGCTGCGCTTCGAATCATAGATATTCTTGCGGGAAGTTCTGATACCTATGAAGAGTAAGGATGTCATTTTATTTTCGACTGCAGACTGGGATACGCCGTACTGGACTAATAAGCAGCATACTGCGGTTCATTTGGCAAAAATGGGCTATCGTGTATTGTACGTAGAAACTGTGGGGATTAGGCCGCCGAAGTTGAGTTCTGGGCGGGATATGACCCGTATATTCAAGCGGTTGTGGCGATCTTTCAGAGGACCTAGTAAAGCTCGCGAGAATGTTTGGGTTTTATCACCATTAACTGTTCCTTTTTTCCACGGATCGGCTTTTATTTCAATGTTGAACACGTGGTTACTAAAAGCTTTTCTCAACGTTTCGCTCTTGATACTCCGCTTTAATTTTCCTCTTATTTGGACCTATCACCCTTATATGCTTGACGCTATAAAAGGTATTCAATATAGCAAGATAGCTTACCATTGTGTTGACGACTTATCAGCTATTCCGGGAGTAGATATAGAATCGTTTAGGACTTCTGAGCGTAAATTGCTTGAAGCGGTTGACGTGGTTTTCACTACAAGCGAAAAGCTAACCCAACATTGCAAGCAATATAGTCATAGTGTTCATTTTATGCCGAATGTGGTTGATTACGAGCACTTTGTTAATGCGCGAGATGTGCAAATGCTACCGGAGGACATTGCATGTATTCCTTCACCTAGAATTGGCTATGTTGGTGTGCTTTCGAACTTTAAGGTAGATTTTAAGCTTGTATATGAAGTTGCAGGTAGGCGGCCTGATTGGCATTGGGTTTTCATTGGGGAAGAGCGCGAAGGCCAGAAGGATGAGATGATTCAGCAATTGAAAGCATTACCAAACGTCCACTTTCTTGGGCGCAAGAGTTATGAAGTCTTACCAAAATATATGGCGGGGCTCGATGTTGCAACATTACCAACGCTGATAAATGATTATACTTCTTCAATGTTCCCTATGAAATTGTTTGAGTATTTGGCCTCTGGGGTTCGGGTTGTATCAACGCCGTTGCAATTGGGTGGCGTTGAATATCTCGATGTTAAGGTCGCCAGCGACACTGATAGTTTCTGCACCTGTTTGCTGCAGCAGATTAAAAAAGGGAAAATTGGTATTCAGGAGTCTAGGAGTCAGGTTGGCGCGAATACCTGGAAAGCTAGAATTGAAAAGATGATGAATTTACTGAGCGTAAATGTTGGGCCAATGTATTAGGTTATGAATATTAATAATATACATAGAGTGAATGTGATTTCCTTTTGTATTTTGGCAGGAGCTTTCTAAAAAGATGATTCGATCAGATTTTTGCGTTCGGGCGATATCAGGTTCTGATCCCAATGTGTATCAACTATTTTCTTCAATTAAAGATCGAGTAGAGAAAGAAGCATTTATTTCGGTATGGAGTGGAGTTCATCTTAAAAAGTTAATAAATATTTCACATGCAGCCAGAACATTTTTGAACGCTCGTTCTGACAATTTTCCAACATTAACAAATTGTGAATTAATTATTCATCGGCTCCGGGGTGATTTAAATGAAAGTTTCGATTTGGATACCGAATCAGGTCTTGGAGGGTTTCGAAGCTGGCTGGATTATCGGGGTGTAAAGGAAATCCCATCTTGCGCACAAGCGGATATAGAACAAGAAGCTTATAGATCAGTATGGAGCTCTATCAACCTAAAGAAGTCCGCGACTATCTCGGCTGAAGCGAATGCGTTTCTCAGTATCAACTCTGAAAGGTATTCTCTATTTACAAACCGGGAAGTGATTGTCCATGAAATAAGACCGGATTTGAGGCAAAGCTTCGATCTAAATCTTGATGCAGGGCAGAGCGGCTACCGAGCTTGGCTAGATACCCGGGGTGCAGCGGAAATACCTTTGAAATTACGCGCTGTAACGGATTCCAGTCAGTTTTTACAGGCAGATGAATATGGGGTGGATTTACTCTCCTTGCTTGGGCGTTTGTTAGGGGTCGAGTCCCAAAGTAGTGCTATGGATCAGGCTTTGGAGCAATTGCGGGGACCGCTCCGTCAGTGGCTTTTGGTTACAAACGACCGTGTTGAAGCGGAAGCAAACCTAGCGATTTGGTTTGGATTAAAACTAGCAAGGAATGTGGCATTGTCACAGCACGCAGCGAAATACCTTTGTTTGAAAGTTGTGCAAATGCCAGGTTTGCTAAATTGGCAATTGATTTTGTATAAGCTGGATTCGGAGCTGCATAAGGAATACGACCTCGGAACAAAGGAAGGTATTTCTCAATATAGTCAATGGCTAGGGGATGCCCGAATCGCAGAGGATTTTTCTGCATTATTAACAAATAGGTCTCAAGTTGTCTCCAGAGAATACGGGGTGAATATTATAGGCTTAGGTAACAGGACGCTTGGAATTGGCGAAGACGTCAGATGCGTAGTGAAATGTCTCGAACTGGCCGAAATCCCCTTCTGTGTTATTAACTATCCAGAGGAATCCTCTTCTGATAAAAACGATGAGCTGAATTCGGATTATATTAGAGCAGAGTTAATATACAATATCAGTATCTTTGTGATGCCTGTTAACGAAGTTTTACGCTTTTTTCTAGAAAAGGAATCTTTGGTAAAAGGGCAATATAATATTGCCTACTCACCTTGGGAGCTCCCATACATGCCGGAAGAGCATTTGGCCGTTTTTAATGTGGTTGATGAGCTCTGGTGCTCTTCTCAATATATTCAGTCAGGTGTCCCAAGTAAATTCCAAAATAGAACAGTATTATTGCCATTAAGCTTCAATTTTACACAACTGAGTCAGAGTGCCACAGTTAAGAAAAATAGGGCGTTCTCTTTTCTATTTATATTTGACTCGCTATCTTTCCCTTCCCGCAAAAATCCGCAAGTGGTGATAAATGCCTTCAAGCAGGCTTTTGGGCAGAATTCTGATGTTAAATTGACCATCAAAACCATGCATTTGGAGCGAATCTCAGCCAAGGTTTCCAGGGAAATAAGCGCCATGGTTAAGGATGTTCAGAATATTAACCTTATCGATTCGGTTTACGGAAAACAACAGCTCGTTGATCTGATTGCCAGCCACCACATTTTTGTGTCAGCTCATCGAGCAGAAGGCTTTGGGCGTTTGTTGCCGGAAGTTATGCATTTGAAAGTCCCCTGCATTGTCAGTAATTTTTCAGGTAATACTGATTATTGCTCGGAAGATAATTGCATATTCTTGGATGGTCATTTGGTGCCGGTAGGAGATGAATACCAGTTTTCCGATGATAGGCAATATTGGTTTGATGCCGATCTAAACGATCTATCAGAAAAAATGTCACTGAGCATGAATCAATACGATGATTGTAAGAAAAAAGCAGAGCAGGCAAAAATGGATACAGAGAGGCTGGGTATAGAAAATATGTATCCTGAACTTGCGAGACAAGTAGATAGAATACAAAAAACTGTTTTTGGTTTGCCGTCAGCAGGCAGTCGCTTAACTTGATATGAGCGGACTAAGCATACAGTCCCAGTAAACGCGTACGATGAGTAGAGTGTGATGGAAAAAGAAATTCAAAAACGATACATAGACGAACTCTTTCGTAACCGGGGAAAGAGTCAGTGTTACGAATCGAAGATGAAAGAACCGCATATCCAAGCAGATCAGGTGGCACGCCTTATAGCTTTTTACCTTCCTCAATTTCATACGATTCCTGAAAATGATCGCTGGTGGGGTGAGGGCTTTACTGAATGGACCAACGTAACAAAAGCGATTCCTCAGTTTCTTGGTCATTATCAGCCGCGATTGCCTGATGCGCTCGGGTACTACGATTTGAATCACGTAGAGACATTGAAGAAGCAGGTTGATCTTGCTAAATGGTATGGGCTCTATGGATTCTGTTTTTACTACTACTGGTTTTCAGGGCGGAGGGTTCTTGAAAAGCCGATTGCTAATTTTTTGAGACACAAAGAAATTGATTTTCCATTTTGTATTTGCTGGGCAAACGAAAATTGGACTAAGACCTGGGATGGCCTTGAAAACGATGTTCTGCTAAAACAAGAGTATACTTCATTGGATCCGGAGCAGTTTGCAATGGATGTTTCACCCGTTTTGAGGGACTCAAGATATATCAGGGTTGATGGAAAGCCGTTGTTAATTATCTATCGGCCAGCCATCATACCTAATTTTATGGCTTGGCTGGATATTTGGAGAGAGGTCTTCGCTCGGGAGGGAGTGGGTGAGGTTCTGGTCTACATGGTACAGGGTTTCACTCAGTACGACCCTAAGCCCTGGGGATGTGATGGGGCCATAGAATTTCCGCCCCACAATATTGGTTTTGGCTCAGAGAATACAGCAGCAAACCATCACGTTATAAATCCTGAGTTCAGTGGTGAAATAGTAGAGGCGGCCACCATACTGCAAAACGCGCGCAAAAACGAGTCAATGAAAGGTGATTACCGTTGGATACGTGGCTGCTGCCCATCGTGGGATAACGATGCCCGTAAGCCAGGCAGAGGATGGACTTTGTCTGATTCTACTCCTGATCACTTTTATGAGTGGCTTAAATACATTGTAGGTGAAGGCGCTCCATCTAAAAATCGTAATAAAGAAAATCTTGTCTTTGTTAACGCCTGGAATGAGTGGGCGGAAGGAGCACATCTGGAGCCAGATAGGCGGTACGGGTATGCGTACCTGAACCGTATTGCCAAAATTTTGAAGGGGTCTTAGTTTAAGCATGAAACGTCTTCTTTACATTTGCCATGATGCGCATTTTCATGGGGCGCAGCTGCTATCACTTTCAATTATTAGCACGTTGAAGCAGCAGTTTGGCTACTCAGTTACTACAGTCCTGTTGAATGATGGGGAGTTGAAAGAAGAATTTGAGCGATGCTCAGACGTTATTGAGTATTGGTCATTGGGATATAGGGAGTGGGTAAAATTTCTTGCTGATGCAAGAGCGAAATCGAACGTCTGTGTTAGTAATACAGTAGTGTCGGGGCGGGTTATTAACGATTTGAAATCTGCGGGCTTCCGTGTCACCTCTTTAATTCATGAACTGCCTACATTGATACGAAGCTATGAGCTTGGCGCCGTGGCAGCGGACATCGGTCGTTTGTCAGACGTGGTAGTCTTTCCTGCTGAATATGTTAGGGATAAGTATCTGGAGTATTTTCAGATAGAGAAAGAAATAGTGATACTTCCTCAGGGCTTATATAAGAAGCCTGACCGGTTATCAACTGAATCCAAACTTGAGTTACGTGCTCGCCTTGGAATTCCAAAAGGCGCAAAGGTTGTCTCTGGAATCGGCTTCGCGGATATCAGAAAGGGCGTGGATTTGTTTGTCCAGGTCGCATCCTTGGTTTCGAAGTCTAGTGACTTATTTCATTTTATTTGGGTGGGAGAGCTGCATCGTGAAATTCGTGAATGGCTCATACATGATATCAATATTCTTGGCGTGGCGGATCGGGTTCATTTTGTAGGTAAGCAAAAGAGCGTGGATAGTTTCTACGAGATATCTGACATAATGCTAATGACTTCCAGGGAAGATCCTTTTCCGAGTACAGTGCTGGAAGCTATCAGTCATGGGGCCTATGTTATAGGTTTTGAACATGCCGGTGGTGCCGAAACTGTTTTAAGAGAGGGTTGTGGTGAGACTGTGCCTTACCTTGATGTTGCTGCTATGGCCAATGTTGTTTTAGGTAACGAGTGTAATCACGATCGTGCTCAGCTCATCGAATATGCTCGGCAAAAGTTTGATTTTCAGGGTTATGTACTGGACTTGCTTAAACGTGCCTATGGTGGGCTGTCTATAACCGCGATAGTGCCAAGTTATAATTATCAGCACCTTATATATGATCGCTTGCGGTCGATCGTGGAGCAGTCCTTTTCTGTAGATGAGATCATTGTGCTCGATGATTCATCTACGGATAATAGCCAGGTAGAAATACAGAGGTTTGTTGAGGAATATTCTGGCCCTATTAAAATCAAGGTGGATCTTGCGTCTGATAATTCCGGCTCAGTATTTTTGCAGTGGCAGAAAGGTCTGAAAATGGCAAGCGGAGACCTGATCTGGATTGCTGAGGCCGATGATGTTGCAGATCCCTCCTTTATTGAGAATTTGGTACCTAGTTTTAGCGACAAAGACGTCAGATTGGCTTATTGTGAATCGAAACAATTGGACTCCTCAGGTCAAGAGATTGCGCCTGACTATCGTGCATATACAGGTGAAATTGATGCGAACCATTGGAAGCAGTCATTCGTAAATGATGGCGTAAATGAAATCAAGCGATTTATGTCTGTAAAAAATACTATACCAAACGTTTCGGCAGTACTGTTTCGGCGGCCGGATAGTGATTGTTTTTTTTCAGAGGTCAATAAGTACCGAGTTGCGGGTGATTGGGTTTTTTATCTACATCTTTTGAGCGAGGGAAAAGTCGCCTATGTCGCTGATTCGCTCAATGGGCATCGTAGACACGACGCCAGCCAGACATCGACCTTAGCCAAGGATGATCATTTCTTCGAGATAAGTGATGTCCAGGATTTAATTCGTGAGCGCTTTGGTGTTTCACCTGTGATCGAAGAAAAAATAGCCGGATATCGTGAATTTCTTCGCGAATATTTTGGTTTAACCCATTTGGTCAGATAGTTTTTCATTGCAGAGTTATCGCGTACAAATGAATCAATTGGCGTTGTTCAGCAGATATTATCCCTGTAAAGCAAAATGAACGTATTAAAGAGCGTGATTTGACGCTGTAATATGTTTAGTTTTACGTCCGGGTGCTGGAGCATGATTAGACATGGGGAGTAGGAGTAAAGAATGGTTGATGAAATAATTAAGAGAGAAAGCGGATTTTGTGATTGTTGTAAGTCTGAAGTTACATTTGAATCATCCCAAGTCTGGCTCAGAGATTACTATCTGTGTAAGAATTGTGGATGTATTCCAAGGGAGCGTCATCTTGCGTATGTAATCGATCAATGCGTTCCTAACTGGGAAGAGCTTGTTATACATGAGTCATCACCTGTTTCGAGGGGTGTATCTAAATTGTTAAGAGATAAGTGTCCAAACTATATCACCAGTCAATTTTGGCCCAAGGATAAACGTAGTGAGATCAATGGAGTTCACAACATAGACTTAGAATCACAATCTTTTGCGTCAGAATCGTTTGATTTGGTGGTTACTCAAGATGTTTTTGAGCACTTGCCTCGTCCGGATCTGGCCGCAAAAGAAATATATAGAACTTTAAAAGCCGGAGGGTATTTTATATCCACGATACCCTTAGTTAACAAGTTTTCTTCAACAGATCGCTGGGCAAATTTAGTCGATGGGGAAGTACAATTTGTAGGTGAGCCAGAATTTCATGGTAATCCAATCGACCCTAAAGGATCACCTGTGTTTTGGCATTATGGCTATGATCTGGCGAACGAGCTATCTAGATGGGCTGGCTTTGTCAGTATGATAGTCAGTAACGTTATTCCAGGTCGAGGACTTGAAGCTGAATTTAATGAGGTGGTTGTTTGTAGAAAGGGGCGATAACTGTTTTGTTTTTAGTGCCCTATGCAGCTACCCCAAGTGACGTTTTACGGTTTATCTTTAGCTTGGAAGTAATAGAAACTTGATCGGAGGAAATGGAGTTTTTTCGATATAAGGTGCTTGTTTTTTGTGGCGTCAATAAATACAAAAAGGCGATCGAATGTTAGCCTGTTTACGGATATAAGAGTTTAATAATGATTGGAATTATTGGTATTAGTCCTTCTAGGGTGTCGCAGAATTTTGGGCTAAATGCATGTGAACTATCGGGCAAGAATTTCGGAAACCTGCTTTTTACTGAGTCTGTTTACCGTCAAATAAACACAGAATGTAAGCATTTGGGTTTTGAATTTTCTCGTCGACTTGACGGCGTGGAAAAAATTGTTATACCCGCAGCCAACTGGATTAGCCCGAAATTCAAATTTGATGGTTTGGTTGAGCAACTTGAAAAAACACAAATACCCGTGATGATGTTAGGTGTTGGTATACATGATATGAATACATCCATGGTCAGTGATATTCCTCAATCAACAGTAAGACTATTAAAGCTGATTGAAGAGCGGTCGCCAGCACTGTCGGTTAGGGGAGAAAGAACGGCAGAAGTATTAAATAAGTTAGGAATTAAAAAGGTTGTTGTAACCGGTTGCCCATCGATGTTTTACCACAACCAGGTTCCTTATATCGACGAATCTCGATTACAATCTCCACTATCAATTGGTTTGTCAGCTACACGATATTCTGATGATATTAGCTGCGTTGAGCATGAAGTATTGCAGCGTGAACTTTATAAGCAGATTCGCTCGGATGCGGTCAAATTAATGTATTTTCAGTCGGAGCAGTCGGAGCTTGCTATATTAGATGGTATTGCGTCCTCGTGTGATGAGGTCAGATTAGCTAAGTATTATGATGAGGATGTAGATAAGATTCTAGATAGGATTAAGATAAAGGGGCGATATCATACTACGGTTACAAATTGGATAGCGGATTCTAGAAGGTTAAGTGCGTACTTGGGTTCGCGCATTCATGGGGCAGTGGCATCTATTTTGTCGTCAGTTCCACCTTTACTTCTTACTCATGATGTTAGGACTGAAGAGCTAGCAGCAGCAATGGGCGTCCCTTCTTTAGAAATTTCCAAATTTAATTTTTCAGCTGATTTAGAAGGTCAGATCCTTGAGCATATGGATTTGTCGTTGTTTTACCCAGCAGCAAAATCTAATATTAAAAAGTTTATGTCTTTATATGAGGCGATGGGCATCCCCCATAATTTAAAAAATCAAATTAGTGGTCAGTTTATGCCATATGATGCATTTATTGAATAAGTCCTATGCTCTTAACTTCCCTCCTTTCTTTTCTTTGTAAAGCGAGCAGGGTTCCAGCAATTTTTTTAAATTTAGCTATAGTCTTCTGCTGGTTAGTCATGGTTGTGGCTTTGTAGGAGTTTAGGTCTTTTCTGATTTTTATTTGGCATTGAGTTTTTGTATTTCAAATTTCGAATTTTTGGAATATTGCAGTGAGATATGATTTGGGAAGTCTCCCTTGGTTTGGTCGCTTTCTGCGGCTCTTGGAATGGCCGTGTTTATTGCCTCGCGGTTAGGTGCGCCATCGGGTTGTGTCCCTATAAATTTATAAAATGAACCTGGCTTTATTTGAATGAGAGTAGTCTTAGATTTCCAAGCTTGCCAGTCTGCTAGCCGCTATCGAGGTATAGGCCGAGGCTCCTGGTCATTGATGATCGGTATGGCGAAAATTTTGTTAGACCGTGATCATGAAGTTATTTGCCTGTTGAGTAATGGCCTGGAGCAAGGATTGGAGCATTTGTCAGCGGATATTTTAGAGTTTGCACCTGGTGTGCGGATAGTGTGCTTCAATGTGCCGTCGCCTTGCGCGGCGTACGACGAGTGTAATGCTTGGAGGCAAATGGCGGCACGAATGCTAAGGGAACAGGCTATTGCCTGTCTTGAGCCAGATTTTGTGCACATTCCTGCTTTATTGGCAGATGGCTGGGGTGATGATGCAGTTGGATCTATTGGTGAGCTTGGAGTTTATGTCCCTGTATCGATAACCCAGCATGATCTTATCCCGATGGCAATGTCTGAATTGTATATGCCACCCGGTCGGTTTCACGATTACTATATGAAAAAGCTTGAAGGTGTTAAAAGCGCTGCGCTTTTTCTTGCTATATCTGAGTATTCGCGTCAGGAAGCGATTAAGTTGTTGGAGCTTCATCATGGTCAAATCGTCAACATTTCGTCTGCAGCTGGCTCTGTGTTTTTGAACCAGCGACATAATGAAACGATTATGCTGGAAGCATTGAAAAATTTGGGTCTATCTCCCGGATTTCTACTCTATGTTCCCGGTGGATTCGACCCAAGAAAAAATATGCAGAGGCTGCTTAAGTCCTATGCTTCGCTTCCGAGCAGTTTGAGAGATAAGCACCCATTGGTTGTAGGGAGTAAACTGGAGATTGGTATCCGTGAATCTTTAGAAACTTACGCACATGGGGTGGGGCTCGATCAAACTCACTTCATCCTCACTGGGTATGTTTCTGATGAAGACCTTGTTCATTTATATCGAGGTTGTCTTGCATATGTGTTTCCGTCTCTTCACGAAGGCTTTGGCCTTCCTGTACTCGAAGCCATGGCTTGCGGGGCAGCTGTCATAGCATCAAATAGGACAAGTATCCCTGAAGTGGTGGGCCTTGATGACGCATTGTTTGATCCATACTCAGAATCTTCCATGGCCGCCAAGATGCGAAAGGTTATCGAAGACCCGGTGTTCAGGCAATACCTTAAGAAGCACGCGGGTGTGCAATCAAAAAAGTTTTCTTGGGGCGCAAGTGCAAAAGTTGCGGTTGATGCAATTGAAGACGCGCATTCTCAGTTGAAGCAGAGAGGTTGGAGCCCATACCCTAAAGAGAGCTTACCCTCCTGTGACGAGATGCTAGAAATTCTTCATCGTCTTGATTTGAGCGTCATGCCCGATGCAAATGATCTATTAACATTCCGCATGTGTTATCAGAACAACCTCAAGGAAGTTCAAGCTTGAAAATATATTTCTATACATATCCAGTCGCGTTTCAGTGTCCGGGCGGTGGCGAAATCCAGCTATTGAAATCCAAAGAGGCTTTAGAGCGGCGGGGCCATGAGGTGGTGCTGTTCGACCAATGGCAGCATTCGCTGGAGGATGCTGATGTGGTCCATCAGTTTTCTGTTCAAGGTGGGGTTTATAATTTGTGCGCTTACGTGCAGGCCCAAGAGATCCCTTTGGTACTTAGCCCAATACTTTGGTTATCCGAATATATAAGTCAGTATCCGATGTCAGAAATTTCCTTTATGACCAATGCTGCAGACGTCATTTGCCCGAATTCTACGGAAGAGGTTGAGCGATTTATAAAGCATTTCGACGCGCCTAAAGAAAAATACATCGTCACCCATAATGGTATAGACCAGGGATTTTTCGAGCCGGTACCGGGTGACCTTTTTCGTCAGGCATTTGAGGTGGAGGGGGCCTTTATATTGTGTGTTGGTAATATCGAGACTAGAAAAAACCAAAGAGCACTGCTTGAAGCCAGTAAATTGGTCAATATTCCTGTCATTCTTGTGGGGAATATCCGGGATGCTGAATACTTTAAAAAGTTAGAGTTAGACTTTGATGGTGGTTTCCGTTATATAGGCGTCATCGAGCATGACAGTGATTTGTTAAAGTCTGCATACGCAGCCTGTGATGTATTTGCGTTACCCAGTTTGCTTGAGACTCCAGGCTTGGCTGCCTTGGAAGCCGCAGCATGCGGAGCTAATATCGTTATTACTCAAGAAGGGTGTACTCGGGAATATTTTGGGGATATGGCACTGTATGTTGATCCTAAAAATGTTGACGATATTGCGCTTAAATTGGGCTTATCAATGAAGCGTAGTACGCCAGGTGCGGCAGAGTCTGTCTTGAGGTATTCTTGGGATTCAACTGCTCTTGAGTTAGAAGCAGCTTACCAGCGTGCTATTGCAAGTAAAAAAGGGTAGGTATGCGGTTTCATAGGCTTGGGGTGGGGCACGAAGTAATTTCCGCAAAAGAACATTTTTCGATCGGTTTCGGTTGGTGGTAACAGGTGGAGTTAGTTCAAACAGCATAGTTATAAGTTGTTAAAGCAACGGGAAAATTTGATGAATGTAATCACTCCAGGAATATCGATTGTAATTAGAACGCTCAATGAAGAGCGGTTTTTAGGTGATTGCTTGTCTGCTATTGAGAAACAAGTCGTTGATTTGCCTTTAGAAGTAATCGTTGTAGATTCGGGGTCTGTGGACCGGACTAGAGAAATTGCCACAGGTTTCGGCTGTATTTTAGTGAGCATTCCTCAAGGTAGTTTTACTTTTGGTCGCTCATTGAATATAGGGGTTGCCAAAGCTCAATATGAATATGTCATCTCGATCAGTGCGCATTGTGTACCTGTAGGAGCTAACTGGCTGGAGAATTTGGTAAAGCCTCTGAGCCGTTCAGCTGCTGAGTTGGTGTACGGTGCTCAGAAAGCTTCAATTACCAGCCGTAGTTCAGAGATTGGTTACTTTTCAGATCGTTTCAGAGGGCAGTGCGGCACCAGGTCAGAGCCAGAGTTTAATAACGGGAATTCTGCTTTCTTGAAAAGTATATGGAGCATTAGAGGTTTTGATGAGGGGTTGCCTGCTCAGGAGGATGTAGAGTTTTCCCAATGGCATATGAAGAACTCCTCGGCAACACTATATTATTCTTCTAAAGCGACCCTGTAAATAATTCTGTGTAACTGCAGGGTTAAATATAATCCTTCAAACGGTCTTCGAACAGAATCATAAATCGGTTTAAGGCCGTTTTCCAATTTCTTATGGGCATCGTCCATTTTT